>JBCLGS010000031.1:0-2133 GCA_039740895.1 Parcubacteria group bacterium | reverse complement strand
AGTTATTGTTGTCGGTCCAGAATTAAGTCTTAATCAGTGTGGTTTGCCAAAACACATGGCGCTTGAGCTTTTCAAACCATTCGTTATATCAAGACTTTTGAAGAAAGAGTTTGCATACAACATTCGAGGCGCTTCAAAATTGATTGAGGATGGTATTCCAGAAGTTTGGGCAATTCTTGAGGAAGTTATCAAAGATAGATACGTGCTTCTAAACCGTGCGCCCACACTTCACAGACTTGGTATTCAAGCTTTCAAACCTATTCTAATCGAGGGAAATGCTATTCAGATTCACCCACTTGTTTGTTCTGCCTTCAACGCGGACTTCGATGGTGACCAGATGGCGGTTCACGTACCTCTGTCTGACGAGGCACAGTTGGAAGCTAAGGAAATCATGGCATCAGACAAAAACATTCTAAAACCTGGATCAGGAGACACAACTGTCACAGCAAAAATGCTTGATATCGTCTTGGGTTGTTATTGGATGACAAAAGAAGTTTTGGGAGAAAAAGGTGAAGGAAAATTCTTTTCTTCTCCAAATGCAGCTATCACTGCGCATGACTTCGGTGAGTTATCATACCACTCAATGGTAAAAGTATTGCCAACAACAGCAGAAAAATATAGACAGTTTGATGGAAAACTTTTTGAAACTACTGTGGGACGACTTATGTTTAGCAGTGTTCTTCCAAGAGATTATCCTTTTATAAACGGAGTTATAGACAGAAAGAAGATTACATCTATTGTTGATGATTTGATTGAGAAATATGGAATTGAAAATATCCCAGCAATTATTGATAAGGTTAAGAAATTCGGATTCAAATACGCAACACTTTCAGGTGCTACTTGGGGTATTGATGACATCATGATTCCAGATGGAAAACAGGAAATCATTGTTAAGACAAAAGTTAAGGGAGAAGAAATCATTGAACACTTCAACATGGGTCTTATCTCAAAAGAAGAAAGATTACGACAAACAACAGAAATCTGGCACGGTGCAAAGGCGGAAGTTGAAAAACTTATGCCAGCTACACTTCCAAAGAATGGTTCTGTTTCAGACATGGTACTTTCAGGGGCTCGAGGTACGATGAGTAACATCACTCAGATGTCTGGTATGAAAGGACTTATTACAAACACTGCTGGAGAGACAATTGAGTTCCCAATCCTTTCATGTTCAAAGGAAGGTCTTACGCCTCTTGAATATTTCATCACTACTCACGGTTCTCGAAAAGGTTTGACAGACACCGCTCTTAATACAGCTAAAGCTGGTTACCTTACTCGAAAACTATTCGTCGTTGCTCAGGACACTATTATTACAGAAGAGGATTGTGGTACAAAAGAAGGAATTACAATCGATAAATTTTCTACAACTGGAATGGAAATTCCTCTAGCAAAAAACATCAAAGGAAGATTTTTGACTGCAGATGTTGTTACAAAAGATGGAACAATATTATTCCACAAGGACCACTTCTTAAGTAAAAAAGAATCTTTACAAATAGAAGCTGCAGGAGTTTCTTCAGTTCACATTCGTTCACCTCTTACATGTAAAACATTAAATGGTATTTGTGTTAAATGTTACGGAGAAGACCTTGGAAAACACAAAGTTGTTGAACTAGGTGAAGCTGTCGGAACAGTTGCCGGACAAGCTATCGGTGAGCCAGGAACTCAGCTTACAATGAGAACCTTCCACGCTGGAGGTACTGCATCAGTTGGTGGAGACATTACTGCGGGTCTTCCAAGAGTTGAAGAACTATTTGAGAAGAGAAAACCAAAAAATCCTGTTATTGTTTCAGCCGTTTCTGGACGAGTATCAGACATAAAGATTTCTAACAAAGAAAAAATTATTACAATTATTCCTGAATTGGAAGACAGAGCAAAAATCTCTACTACGAATGCTAAAGCGGGAAAGAACACAATTGAATATTCAATTTCACTAAACCGCGTAATTCTAGTAAAAGTTGGTGATGATGTGAAAAAAGGAGATATTATTACAGATGGTTCCGCTGATATTGATGAACTCTTCAAATATGCTGGAAAAGACAAAACAGTTGATTATATTATTCGAGAAATCAACAAACCATACGAACTTCAAGGAGAGGCTGTTTCCAGAAAACACATTGAAACTATTGTTCGACAAAT
>JBCLGS010000030.1:0-2179 GCA_039740895.1 Parcubacteria group bacterium | reverse complement strand
ATCCCTCACGAAGTTGAAGCAAAATATTCAAGTTCAAGAGTTAAAATCATGAAAGCTTCTGGAAAAGGTATTCTAGCTGGTTCATCAGTCCGAACAGTTTTGGAATTTGCTGGTGTAAAAGAAGTTAGTGCAAAACTATTTTCTCGAAGTAAAAACAAGGTTAATAATGCAAAAGCTGCAATCAAAGCATTATGTATGTTGAAAAAATAACAGAACTTCCAAATTATGACCAATCTCATCGTCTAAAATTTAAAAAATTTCAACCAACATACATTAGTATGTCTCTGAAATTTTTCAAATTTTATACGCGACCTTGGTCAAATTTGAAAGTTAGTGGTAATGTTAAATAATTAAATATTATGCAATCACACAATCTAAAAAGAACACATAAGAACAAGAAAACACGAATAATAGGTCGTGCTGGAGGTCGTGGAAAAACATCTGGACGAGGTACAAAAGGACAGAACGCCAGAGCCGGACACAAAAAGAGACCAGAAATTCGAGATTTCATCAAGAGACTTCCCAAACTACGAGGACGAGGAAAGAACTTAAATACAAGTATTCAGACTAAACCTTATCCAGTAAACATAGGTCTGTTAAACACAAACTTTAAAGATGGTGATACAGTTTCTCCAGAAACACTTATTAAAGTAAATTTGGTAAAGAAAGTTTCGGGAAGAGCTCCTGCTATCAAGATTTTAGCTTCAGGAAATCTTGCAAAGAAACTAACAATCAAAGGTTGTGAGGTTTCAGAAACAGCCAAGGTGGCTATTAAGAAAGCTGGTGGTAGTATAATAGAATAAAATTACAAATTATGCCCAATCTCATCGTCTAAAATCTGAAAAAGAATTGTCACATACCAGAAAGGTGAGCTCCAATTCTTTTTCAAATTTTATACGCGACCTTGGACAAATTTGAAATTTTATTTAATAAATATATGAATAAATTAAAATTTATTTTTCAAGACAGAATTCTACGAAAGAGAATATTTTTCACTCTTATTGCCCTAGTTATTTTCCGCGTGCTTGCAGCTATTCCTATTCCAGGTGTTGATCAGGTAGCACTATCAAGATTTTTCTCAAGTAACGAATTTTTTGGTCTGTTAAACATTTTCTCTGGAGGAGGACTCAGTGCGCTTTCAATTGTTATGCTTGGTGTTGGTCCATATATTACAGGATCAATTATCATGCAACTTTTGACTATCATGTCTCCAAAACTTAAAGCTATGCACCAAGAAGAAGGAGGTGCCGGACGAAGACGATTCGCTCAATACGGACGACTTTTGACTGTACCTCTAGCACTTGTTCAAGCATTCAGTTACATCAAACTTCTACAAGGTCAACAGGTCTTAGGAATTCTTAGTCCTCTTTCAATGATTACAGGCCTTATTATCATCACGGCAGGCTCAGTACTTCTAATGTGGATAGGTGAACTTATTTCTGAGTACGGTATAGGAAATGGTGTTTCCCTTATTATTTTTTCAGGTATCGTTGCAACACTTCCAACAGAGATAGGACAACTTCTATTTGCTTTCGATCCATCACAGCTTCCACTTTACTTAGCATTTCTTGCTGTATCAGCTATTGTTATTATGGGTGTTGTTATTATCACAGAAGCAGAGCGACCAATACCTGTGACTTACGCAAAACAAGTTCGTGGTAGTCGTGTTTATGGAGGAACATCTACATATCTTCCACTCCGAATTAATCAAGCTGGAGTTATTCCAATTATTTTCGCCCTATCAATTCTTCTATTCCCTCAAATGATTTTAAGATTTCTTCAGGGAACAAGTGTTGTTTTTATACAGAATGTTTCAGGATTTATTCTTGGACTTTTAGAAAACAGTTGGTTCTACGGAATAATGTACTTCTTGCTAGTTTTCATTTTCACATATTTCTACACAGCAGTTACATTTGACCCAGATTCAATCTCAACAAACTTACAGAAGAACGGTGCGTTTATTCCAGGAGTTCGACCAGGTAAATCAACTTCAGAACACATTGCTCGTATTTTAACTAGACTTACTTTTGTTGGTGCGTTATTTCTAGGTGTCATCGCAATTCTTCCTTTGATAATGAAAGGTATCACAGGTATCACAGCCGTTTCAGTGGGTGGTACAGCTCTGCTTATCGTAGTTTCTGTTGTCATTGACCTTATTAAAAAGGTTGATGCTCAGGTC
>JBCLGS010000029.1:0-2501 GCA_039740895.1 Parcubacteria group bacterium | reverse complement strand
AAGCTAAATCGTCGTCCTCCAGTCACAACACGGGTAACTCTTCGAATGCTTACAATTTTCTGGTCAAATTCTGGTTTAACACGAACGGGTCGGCCAAATGAAGATGGTCGTCTTGTATTTTTTCTGTGATCTGGGCGAGCAAGAGCAACTGGTGCTGATTTCCGCACATCGGAAATCATGTCGGAAGAAGGTTTTTCCGTAAGGAAAGAACCTTTTTCGACCGATGTTGCCGTTTTACTTATGCCCAGACTGCCAACAATTTCTGCTGCAATTTCATCCTTTTCTTTTTGTGTATCGTTTGTTTCCATATAATTTTATTAGAACATTAGTCCGCCTTCTCGAGCGGCGTCAGCCAAAGCTTTGACACATCCAATGTATCGGAAGCCTCCTCGGTCAAAAACAACTTTTGAAATTTTCAAAACTCCAGCTTTTTTGGCAATATCCAATCCAACGGCTTTTGATTTTTTCAACATTGTCTTTACCTTTGCATCTCGTGAATGGGAAGAAGCTATCGTTTTTGCATTTTGGTCATCTATAAGCTGAACTGAGATATGCTTGTTTGATTTGAAAACAGAAAGTCGTGGGCAAGTCGGTGTACCAGAAACAGTTGAACGAATCTTTGCGTGTCTTCTTATTCTCTTTTCATTTTTTACATTTAAACTTTTCATTTTTGTATTTTATTCAAACTATCATAAACTTTCAAATTTGACCAAGGTCGCGTATAAAATTTGAAAAAGAATTGGAGCTCACCTTTCTGGTATGTGACAATTCTTTTTCAGATTTTAGACGATGAGATTGGGCATAATTTGGGAGTTTAAGCGGTTTTCTTACCTTGCTTTCGCTTCACAACCTCCCCTTCATATCTTATTCCCTTTCCTTTGTATGGTTCTGGTTTCTTCAATGATCGGGTCTTTGCAACGAATTGACCAACAACTTCTTTATCAATACCTGTTGCTGTGATAATGTTTTTCTCTGCTGTAACTTTCAATCCTTCAGGAATTTTTAGATGAACTGGATGTGAAAAACCAAGAGCAAGAACAAGTGTGTCCCCTTTTACTTCTGATTTGTATCCGATACCTTCGATGATAAGTTTCTTTACATATGCTGTGTTTACTCCAGCAATCATGTTTACGATATGTGAGGCGTATGTTCCCCAAAGTGCTCGACTTTCTATATTTTCTTTCTTTGGAACAAGAGTGATTTCTTTTTCACCAATGTTTATTATGATGTCTGATTTGAAATTTTTTGTAAGTGTTCCTAGAGGTCCTTTTACAGTAATAACGCCGGCAGTTAGACTAACTTCTGTTTTCTCTGGGATTTCTATTATTTTTTTTCCGATTCTTGACATATTATTACGAATTTTACGAATGTTATCGAATTTACGAATGACCACAAATGTTTCTAATGTATTTTATCTTTATTCGTAAGATTCGTACATTCGATAAATTCGTGGTAATTCGTATCACCATATCTTGAAAAGCACTTCTCCACCTAAATTGTTTTCCTTTGCAAACTTTCCTGAAACAATTCCTTTTGGTGTAGATAGTACTAGAAGACCGAAGCCGTTTTTAACAGCTCGAATCTCTTTTGATTTCTGGTAAATTCTTTTTGATAATTTTGATACTCGGTCAACTCCTGAAATTTTTGAAACTCCGTCTGTATACAAAAGTGTAACTTCGATTGATTTAATAACTTTCTTTCCTTTCTTTACAAATGACTTAATAAATCCTTCTTTCTGAAGTAATTCTAATACTGCAAATTTAAGTTTTGAGTAAGGTAAAACCACAGATTCTTTTCTCATTCCTGAGGCATTCTTTATTCGGATAATCATGTCTGCTATGGAGTCGTTCATTTTTGTATTATATCTTGGCAGTATCTCTGATTTAGTAATCATTGACTTACCGAAACCACTTATTTAATTTCTGAGGATTTTTGTTCGAGTTCAACCCAGTAGGTGATTCTTTTGAATCAGGCGCGACGTTTTGTTTTTGACCAAGGTGTACATTTAGTACTCCGCTGGAGAAAACAAAACTAGCAACGCAGAAATCGGACAAAAAGACCAGAAACTTACCAGGATGATTTTTTAATACCTGGGATTTTCCCCTCATTGGCAAGCTCTCGGAAACAAATTCTGCAAAGACCGAAGTCTCGCATAAAGCCGTGCTTTCTTCCGCACTTAAAACATCGATTTGTTGCTCGTGTTGGAAATTTTGGCTTTTTTGATGCCCGTGCTTTTACTGATGTCTTTGCCATGTAATAAAATTAGCCAAAATGGCTACGTGACTCATACTAGCAAAATGGTCCCCTTATGTCAACAAAAAGTCTTGTCCAATACAACATGAGCATGAACTGAAAGTAGACACTAATATCATTTTAGAGTATTCTTAAAAAAGAAAGAGAAGGAGGAAATAATGACTAAAGGAAAGTTTCGTCCTGTGATTTTTAGCGTTATAGTTTTAATGCATTTCATGGCGTTATACGCCCTCTGGTATGCGTTTACT
>JBCLGS010000028.1:0-2527 GCA_039740895.1 Parcubacteria group bacterium | reverse complement strand
AGTAGTAAGGTCAGCACAAAGTCCTACAACTTGTGGATTTTTCTCACCCGCAGCAAGTAGCCCTTCTCCGAACCCCGCACGAATAGGTCGCTGTTCTATTTTTTTCTTATCCCAGATATTAGGATTTAATTTTTGATTTGGATTTATCATAATTGTTAATTATTCGTGTTCACTTCTAATTTGTCCTCCAAGTGTTCGGAGTTCATGAAGAGCAATTCGGGCTTGGTCAGCTTTCGGCGGTTCCCCTGCCATTTCTGTTCCAGGAGGATTGCCGTGCCATTTGTAATCTCTCTCCATGTAGCTCACCCCTTTACCTGGGATTGTTCGTGCAATGATACAAGATGGACCGTTAAATACAGCTTGTGCACGCCCCACAGCTTCCACGATAGCATCAAAGTTATGTCCGTCTATTTCCTCCACATGCCAATGAAAACTCTCAAATTTGTGGGAAAGTGACTCAAGTGGCATAATATCTTCCGTGTATCCATCTATCTGAATATTATTTCTGTCTACAATAGCAATCAAGCTCCCGAGTTTTTCTTTTCCTGCGAGCATTATAGCTTCCCAGTTTTGACCTGCATCAAGTTCTCCATCACTCATGACACAGTAGAAAAACTTATCAGATGTTATTCCTTTATCCATCCTTTCCGCAATAGCCATTCCCACAGCCTGCGAAAGCCCTGAGCCAAGTGGTCCATTTGATACTTCAAGGGCTGGTAAGAATTCTCGGTGAGGATGACCCTGAAGTCGTGACTTAAATTTTCGCAAAGTCAAAAGCTCTGACACAGGAAAATATCCTACATGCGCCATCGAGGAATACAAAACAGGACACACATGTCCATTTGATACCACCAGTCTGTCGCGATCTGGCCAAGCCGGATTTTTTGGGTCGTGGCGTAAAATATAAAAAAATAGAGTAGCAAAAATATCTGCGAGACCAAGCGGACCAGCGGAGTGTCCAGAACCAGCGGCGACCAACATCTCGATTATTGAAATTCGGATGTCTTTTGCTTTTTCTTCAAGAAATTTTATCTTATCATCAGTTAAATTAGACATAATTTTAAATAAATCACCTAAGGTTTAATAAATAATTATATGTTTCTTCCGGATTGTCAGAGTCAAATATAGCCGAGCCTGTAATAAGTTTCTTTACACCGTTCAATACAAGTTTTTTTGCAGTATCAACAGTAACACCAATATCAATAGCAATTATACTCTCTGGATAGTGTCCATGCAATGTTTTTATTTGTTCAATTGCTTTTTCTTCGAGTTCAACTCCGTGTTTACCAAGCTTATCACTTCCCATCACCTGAATAAAATCAACTTGATGAACAAATTTTTCTATTTTTGAAATATCTGTGGAAGGTTTTATTGCAATCCCGATAGAAACCATATTTTCGCGACAAATATCTATAACTTTTTGAAAATCATCTGTAGCTTCTATGTGAGCAATGATAGTTGTAGCCCCTGTATAAATCCAATCTCGCACTGTTTCCTCTGGATTTTTAATCATTAAATGAATTTCATAATTTACTTCCATCCACATGGGCCAGCCATCATTTTCTGTTTTTAATTGTTCAAAATATTCTGCATCACGACCATTGTATGGCCATGTTTTTGTCGGTACAAAAATACCGTCAGAGATGTCAATCTGGATAATCTTTGCGAACTTTGCAACTTTTTTAATTTCTTTTTCAAGTTGCTCTTTTGTATGTGGAATTATTGCTGGTACTACTTGTGTCATAAAATTTTACTTATAAACTCATAAGAATAAACTATAAATATTGGTGTCAATATTAAAAATAAAATAAAATCTTCAATTGGAACATCAAAAATTTTTGGACCGAGCGTGAATTTTGAACTGTATTCCCATACAAAAGATCTATCTTTCTTTCCATGTCTCACTGCCCAAACTTCAAGGATTTGTC
This sequence comes from Parcubacteria group bacterium, assembly GCA_039740895.1. GTDB lineage: Bacteria > Patescibacteriota > Minisyncoccia > Phycocordibacterales > DATDWN01 > JBCLGS01. The sequence goes on along the minus strand of JBCLGS010000028.1, from coordinate 599 downwards.
CTGAAACAATAGCAGCAAGGACCGTAAATAGTAGTGCTTTGGTATTTACTGATACGACTCGAGACATCATATATGATGGAACTCCTAATAATAGAATGTAAAAAAACGAATAGTAAAATTTTCTCATGTGGTTAAATCTTCTATTTTTTTAATTCTACGAATATGTCTCTCATCTCCTGAAAACTTTGTGCCAAGCCAAAGTTCAACAGCGTGGCGGGCTTCGCGAGATGTCAAAAAATGTGCACCGAGTGAAAGAACATTTGCATCGTTGTGTTCACGAGAGAGAGTCAAAACATGTTTCGGGCCTCCGTAGAAAACTGCACAACGGATTTGTGGAAAGCGATTGCAAATCATCGCCTCACCCTGACCAGACCAGCCAATAACTATTCCTTTGGCTTGTTCCGAGCTTGTCGAGGAAGCTGTTTGCTCATGATAAACTTTTTCCGCAACGATGGCACAATAATCTGGATAGTCATCTTCATGATTGTAAACCATTGGTCCACAATCAATAACCTCGTGACCTATTTCATTCAGAAAAACCACAAGCTCCCTCTTGAGTTCAAAACCGGCGTGATCTGATCCAATGTATATTTTCATAT
>JBCLGS010000027.1:0-2975 GCA_039740895.1 Parcubacteria group bacterium | reverse complement strand
GGAGTACGGTCTAGAAATCCAAGCTGGATGAGGTAGGGCTCATTAAACTCCTCAATGGTTGCCATTTCTTCTGAAAGGGATGCAGCTAGAGTATTCAGTCCCACAGGTCCACCACTAAATTTGTTTATTATTGCGTGTAATATATCGCGGTCAGCAGGAGAAAGTCCCACATCATCAATGCCGAGAAGCTTCAATGCTTCATCGACAGAATTTTTGGTCAGATTTGTTTTGCTCACTTGGGCATAGTCACGACATCTTTTCAAGAAATAATTTGCTGTACGAGGTGTATATCTAGAGCGCTTGGCGATTTCTTCACCAGCAGTTTTTTCCAAATAAATGCTAAGTATTTTTGCAGAACGGCTGATTATTTTTTCAATTTCATTGTTTGTATAAAATTCTAGTTTGAAAATTCCACCAGAAAATCTTGAACGAAGAGGGGAGGAAATCATAGCAATTCTGGTAGTAGCACCGATCAGTGTAAATGGTGGAAGCTCAAGCTGTATGGTTCTAGCCGAAGGACCTTTGCCAATAATAATATCAAGTGAGCCAGATTCCATAGCAGGGTACAGAACTTCTTCAATAGTTTTATTCAGGCGGTGAATCTCATCAATAAACAAAATATCACCAGGTGAAAGATTGGTCAGGACGGATGCTAAGTCAACAACTTTTTCAATGGCTGGACCAGAAGTGACTTTCATTTGCGCTGAAATCTCTTTAGCAATCAGATGGGCTAAAGTAGTCTTGCCAAGACCTGGAGGTCCGTAGAAAAGTATGTGTTCTGGTGGATGTTTGCGTTCTTTTGCGGCAGTTAGTAAGATGTGCAAGTTCTTTTTGATACTTGTTTGACCAACATAATCGTCCCATTTTGAGGGGCGAAGTGTGGTATCTAGGAATAGAGCGTCTTTCTCATTTGTCTCTTCTGACTTGTTCTTCATATTGGCAATTATATCATAGTAAACATGGCAGAAAAAATAGGGTTGACATTTATTTCTTTTGTGATAGACTTGAAGTTTAGAGTAGTGAATTGAAAAAAGTTGAGCATGGTGTCAATTTATGTAAATTGTCACGCTCCAAAATATAAATCTCTAAGCAACTGACCCGTAAGGGTTACGAGTTTTTATGCGAGGACGTTCTGGATAATACCTTGTGTATTATTCTGGAATTATCCTTTGCGAAAAACTTAGCTTTTGGTATCTTTATTGAAAGTGTTACTTAGAGATTTATGCTTTGGAACTTGAAACTCTCACCTCACGGGCGGGAGTTTTCTGCACTTTATTATCCACAAAAAAAGACTCATTTCAAGCCACTTATGCACCATAACCTTTATTTGTCTAATTGGCAATTCTTTCTTTTAGGTGTTAAAAAATTTAGTCTTTTTCAATATCCACAACTCTCTCCAGTTCTTCAATTGTAGTAGTACCTTGAAGAATTTTTATAATTCCATCTTGTTTTAAATCTAAAAGATTTTGAGAAATAGAAGCTTTTTTTATTTCTCTTTCACTAGAACTTTCTTTTACAATATTTTCTATTTTTTCATCCATTATGATAGCCTCATATATTCCAAGTCTTCCTTTGTATCCTGTGAAGTTACATTTTTCACATCCGACATTTTTCCAAATGTGTTCTGTGTCAATTCCATCTAAATAAGTTTTGTCTTGAATACTTGCCACAACACTATCTATAAGAATTTTATCACTTCCTTCTAGCGGGATTTGTTTTTTACAAAAACCGCAAAGTTTTCGAACAAGTCTCTGTGCCATAGCAAGATTTAATGCAGATGAAATAATTTTCGGATTTACTCCAAGGTCAATAAGTCGAGGGAATGTTCCAGCAGCTGTGTTGGTGTGAAGTGTAGAAAAGACGAGGTGGCCAGTGAGAGCTGAATTGATAGCAATCTCGGCTGTTTCTCTGTCTCTAATTTCACCAACCATGATGATATCAGGATCCTGACGAAGAGCGGAGCGCAAACCTTCCAAGAAGCCATAATTTTTCTTCTCATCCGTTTGTGTCTGAACAATACCTGGTAAGTGATATTCAATCGGATTTTCAATTGTAATAATTTTGACTTCAGGTGTGTGAATTTTTTTCAAGAATGCATACAGAGTTGTGGTCTTTCCTGAACCAGTGGGTCCTGTGTTTAAAATCATTCCGCTCGGCTTGCTCATCTCATGCAAAATCACTTTGAGAAGTTTGGGATGAATACCCAAATCTTCCAATGGAACAGAGATGGCATCTGGATTCAAAACTCTCATAACCACAGACTCACTGTAAGCTCCAGGAAGCATTGATGTACGAATTTCAATTTCACTTTCTCCAACTTTAATACTGAAACGACCGTCTTGAGCTCCAGAAACATTGAGCTTCAAGTTTGAAATCAGCTTGATGCGAGAAAGTAGAAGTTTATAAGTCTCAGTATCAAACCTCAATATTTCGGTTAGAATTCCATCTAGTCTGTAACGCAAAGTAACATACTCTTCTTCTGGCTCAATATGAATATCGGAAGAACCAGTTGCCATTGCTCCTGCTAAAATAATTTCCAAAATTCTGGAAATGCGATAACTTTTTTTCAGTTTCAATATCTCCTCAATAAGTTTCTTAACATCGGGAATGGTGTGAACCTGTGCTAGGAAGTCTGTGATTTGCTCGTTAGAAATATCCAATGCACCTGACTTTGTTTCAAATGAGTATGATAGGTCTTTATACCTATCCCAGACTTTGTTTAAGCTTGCGTGGGAGACCATAAACAAATCAATTTTGTAGCCTTTTGTTTTTAGTTTTTCTAAAGATTCCAATGACCGTGGATTTTGAGGGGATAGTGCTCCGACACTTAAAACTTTATTTACATCATTGAATACTGCAATCTGAGATTCACGAGCCTCAACTTCTGAAATGACACGAAGGGCATCAACATTTATTGGAGTGACTGTCAGGTTGAGATAGGAAATACCATATTTACTTGATAGGATTTGCGCCAA
>JBCLGS010000026.1:0-3444 GCA_039740895.1 Parcubacteria group bacterium | reverse complement strand
ATCCAGAATATAAAATTGATAAAATAAATTATAATTGCAAAGCTCAATGAAATTAAATTAATGCATGAAAACAATTTTTAAAAAAATAATAACTTATATATTACAGATAGAATCACGGCTCATTATTTTTAAATATAAACCAAAGATTATTGCCATTATTGGGTCTGTTGGTAAGACTTCTACCAAAGATGCAGTGTATAGAGTTATTTCAGACATATCCTATGTTCGTAAAAGTGAGAAAAGTTATAATAGTGAAATAGGTTTGCCTCTTACTATCCTAGGAATTCCTAATGGATGGAATAATCCGCTTATTTGGTTTAAAAATATTTTGAAAGGCTTATGGCTTTTCCTGGCGCCACATAAATATCCCAAATGGCTTGTACTTGAGGTGGGTGTAGGGAAGCCTGGTGATATGCGTCACACTGCTTCTTGGCTTAAAACAGATGTGGTTATTATTACCGCGATAGGAGAAACTCCGGCGCATATAGAATTTTTTAATTCCAGAAAACATCTAATAGAAGAAAAAAGTAAATTAATAAAAACTTTTGTAAAAAGTGGAGATTTAATATTGGTTAAAGGTTCACAGGGAATGCGTATGGAGCACGTGGTGGAAGCAATACTACTAGATCAAAAAAATAAAAATAAACTATTGGTTCGGCAAGATTCTGAGTGGTTGGCCAAAGCATAGTGGACACTTTTTGCGACCGCAAAAAGTGTCCACTATTTTCTGAATATAAAGAAAAAATGCCCGCTTGCTGGAAACCAGTGCGGAGCAATTTTGGAAACAAAATTATAAAAACAATTTTTATTGCGTGGGGTGGACGCTATCGTTTCTTTACGACCACCCCACAACTCATCTGGTTGTTTTTTACACACAGGGCGGAGAACCCCGCGAACATATACCAGAGAGATCGAAAAGAACAAAAAATTTCTAAAGTGTGGGGGATGACACACGACTACCTTCCCCCACAGGTTCACCAAGCCCCATTGCATCCCTACACGGCTCCGGTGAGCTAATATTATATTTAATATTTTATTTTATGTCAACACAACCTGTGGATAAGTTTATAGCCATTAGACATTACGATTATTTGACAAGATACATACAAGTAGTATTTAATATCCCTTGGAGGTGCCAATGAACATTGACACAGAGATAGATCTCATCCGAGTATTTGGAGCACGTCTGAATTCTGCCAGACAAAACCAGCCCGAAAAATTGACAATAAAGAAACTGTCAAGGATGTTTTTTCCTAACATCTCAGAGGGCCCAATTGGAAAATGGGAGCGTGGTCATTGTCTGCCAAGAGAAAACTTACTTCCTCAAATAGCCAGATTTTATGGTATTGATGAGGCTGAGTTACGCGAAAGATTTCTGAAGGCAGAAAAGCAAAAAAATAAATTTAAAGATGCAGGCCTTGAAGTTCGCAAGGTTCCATCTCGTAGAGCCACCCTTGGACATAGTCAGGCGGGATTGCACCATCCTGGACACGCCCCTCGTGTAACAATCTAAGCAAGAGCAAGAATTCTTTAATATCTCCTGTGCAGGTGCGTACGCACCTCACGGGAGTTTTTTTTATCTAATTATTAGAAATCATATGTTACAGAATGGTTATAATTTTTCTGTCATGTTTTTAAGATATAGTGTTGTGAGAGTTGTGTCGGATAATTTTATTTCCAAACGAAACGAGTGAGAAATTGGGGTCAGCCACTATTTATTTGAACGCTTCACGTACTCGCGTTTCTGCGTAGGGTCACAAAAAAAATTTGACACTTTTAACTATATGTGGATAATAAATGTCAGCCAGCGAGCGCTGTTGAAAGACAGAGTATGGGTCATAATCGCTGAAGTCGAGGTATCGACCCCATTATCCTCGACACCTAGGGAATTGAGTGTTCCCTAGGCTGTATTAATTCCCCGCCATGTTTCTGGATCTCAGGAACCTCTGGCGGGTTTTTTATATGTGATATTATTATCCCATACTCATTATGTAAAATTTGGGCATTTTTTTTATGTTATAATATTTATATGATAAAAAAAATATTGGATTCCTTCGGTTTTGCATGGAATGGCCTGAAAACCACGTGGCAAGAGGAATATAATTTTCGAATTGAGATAATCTTTTCATTTATTATTATTTTGTTTATTATATTTTTTCAGTTTACTTTTATTGAATCAATTTTTTGCATTATAGCCATAATTATCGTTTTGACAGCGGAAATTGTAAACACTGCGATAGAAGACCTTTCCGATATGGTTGATGCAAACCCAAATCCTCTAATAGGAAAAATCAAAGACACTATGGCTGGGTTTGTTCTTATAAGTTCATTTGGAGCATTTGTTGTTGGTTGCCTCGTTTTCTATCATCATTTTTTATATTCAACATTTTAATATATAATAAACAGTATGGAAAATACCACTATAAATGAAGTGCCGAAGTTTAAATCACCTGAAGAAGAGATTTCATTTCTTCGAGAGCAAATTTCTCGAAGAGAAAAAGAGCTTACAGAAAAAAAATTAAATGTTGATAATGAAACTATAGTTTCCGAACAGATTTCAAAATATCGAGATGTTTTATCGAAGGAAGTTTTGGATGAAACATATGCTATTGCAAAAAGCGATATTGAATCAATCGTCTTAAACCTTGAGCCAGAAAAGCACGACAAGAGAATGGAAGAGCTTCTGGGTATTATGAACAAGAATGGTGTAAAAAATGCACTTTCTATTCTATCCGAAATGAAAGACCCACATCTTGAGGACGATTTTCATAGATTTCTCGTACAATACATCGCTCACAAACACGAAACAAAGGGTTTGAGTATCAAGGAAAGAGATTTTCGCGGAATGGGAATGACATTGTATGAAGTTGTTTTACTTGAAGATGCTACTTCTCATACAGGCGGAGATAAAACAAAAAGTTTGAAGGAAATGATATCTAGTATGGAGCAATTTTTTTCCGGCATGCTCTCCGTCAGTACAAAAAATGAAAAAGAAAATTATATTGTTTTAGAAATAGCTAATGCAATCAATAGTGACCAGTTTGTTTATTATGTTGCAGTGCCGACACCGCATAAGGATTTATTTGAGAAACAAATTATCGCCATTTTCAGCACGGCTAGAATAACAGAAGTGACGAATGATTATAATATTTTCAATGAAGAGGGGATTTCCCTCGGCTCTGTTTTGGGAACAAAAGAAGTTCCTTTGTACCCATGCAAAACATATGAATCTTTTGACTATGACCCTATGAATGTTATTTTAAATAGTTTTTCCAAAATGAAAAAAGATGGTGAGGGGGCGGCAATTCAGATAGTTTTTCATCCTAGAGATGACCATTTCAATAAAAGATACAAGTATGCAATCGAGCAAATAGAAAAAGGTGTGCCCACAAAGGAAGCTACAAATATACCAGAAACAATCGTGGGAGATTTTTCTAAATCAAT
>JBCLGS010000025.1:0-3522 GCA_039740895.1 Parcubacteria group bacterium | reverse complement strand
ACAGCTAAAATTAAAATTATAGCAAAAATTAAGGGTATAAAGGTGTATATTATAAAACACAGACCCGCCCCACCAACTAGATAGACGAATTGCTTTACGGTAAGAGGACCAATTATCTTGTCTTCTATGTCAATAAATTGTGGTACTTGGTAACGCATGGAAAAGTTTGTAAAGTTATAAAGTCATAAAGTTTGTAACTTTATGAACTATTCTAACGGCTCTCTGTAAGGGTCAATGCCATATTTTTTCAGTGGATTATCAATAGGTGTTTGGGTTGGTGGTGCAGGCATTGAAACTGTAGGAACAACTACCTCAGGAGCTTTCACAGTCTCCTCAATTGGTAAATTATGTGGAACATCTGGCACATATCTAGGCACAGAAATTTTATTTGTATCCACCACTTGTTCATGTGGAATATCATGAGCCACTTCCCCTTTCTCAACCATAGGCACTATTTCAGGTCTAATTTCCGGAATATCATTTTCTACATTAGAATTACCCCCAATTTCTTTTATGGCGTATTCAAAAACTCTTTTTTCTACCTCATCTGTCATTTGTTCCGCCAGAAGTCTGGAAATACCCAATTCCGAAACCATAGAATCAATAAAATTATCTTTTTTACCAAGTGATACCAGGTTTTCCAATAGTAATGTTTGTTTTTCGTCTAATGAATATTTTGTACATATTTCTTTTAAACGATTTTTTAGTGTGACATCAAGGATTATTTTTGGTTCGTTTTGTTCAGTATGCCAATATTTTTTATCGACATTAGTTTTGTATAATTCGGTGAATACGTTTACTTCAATTTCTCTTGATATTAAATTGGCAGTTTTATTATCAATTCCTAGTTCTATTAATGAATCATTAAATGAAGATTTAGGTTTCAACCCTAATATTATGTATCCAATCTCATCAATGATTTGATTTGATTTTTCTTCATCAAAAGTATATAGATATGTGATATTTTGTATCTTTTTTTCTAACTCAATAGAAAACATCAAGTCTTGTATTTCTTTTGGAGCTTTTTCTATTGTATCTGCAATTTTTTGAAAATCTATTGTCATATTATTTAGAAGTTTTGTTCATCTGCTCTTGTTGACCTAGGTACATTTCGAGTTGGTATTGGTTGACCGGCGGCGACGGCTCCAGCATTTTGTGCGAGTTGTTGGTGTGTAAGTGGAACAGGATTATTTGGATTGGTTATTCCAAGTCTGTCAATTTCTCCCTCTCGTGTTCGTACCTCATTATCTAGATAAGCTATTTGACCATTTATGTCTGTAATTCTGGTATTATTTGCCAAAATTTGTGCATTGATATTATTTATTGGACTATTTGCACTTGTTAATTGGGCAATTCTGGCCCGCTGTTGGTTATTAGGGGTTCTAATAGCCTGTAATGAAGTTAATTCGCTTTGCAAATTACCCAATTGTTGATTTAGATTAGTATTGTTATTTTGTTGGTTTACAAAATTATCACGTTGGGTTTGTAATAAAGTCTGCAGTGGCTGTATTTGGCTGTTTAATGTTTTGGATGCTAAAACTCGATTACTTCTTCCCATTGTTCCAAACACAGTTCGAGCATTTGATCTACTTCCACCCCTAATACCCAATCCACCAAGAATACCAATTCCGCTAGCCTGTCTTACAGCATAAGCTCGTTTGGCCTGATCTCCTTGTAATGACTGTGCAAACTTTTCTTTTGCAGCTGTTTTTTCTGCTAATGTTTTATTAAATCCACCTTGTTGAGCTGTTCCAAAATCCACACCAGTCGTGCTTGCGACTTTTCCACCAATATAGCTACTACGTGTATCAAAACTTGCATCACCAACCTTCCTTGTGCCTTGGAGTAATTTTTGGCCAAAGGCACTTCTACCTGCAAAATTTTGGAATCTTTGAGATTCCCCAAGTCTACTTGCCGCAGCCCCAACAGTTCTCCTTCCCAAAGCACCCGCCCCACCCATTATCACCCCACCAGCTGCGGCAGTTGCCCATTTTGTAGCTGTGCCTATTTGCTCTTGACCCTTTGTGGCCGTGCTTTTTGCAATCACAATAGATGCAATCAAGAGACCGATAATTACCCCAAAGTTTATAATTAAACCTATACTATCTGCACTCGGTACTTGACCTGGAGGAGGGACCATTCCTGTTATAACGGCATCAGATTTTTTAACAAAACCACCACTACCTATTAAAGTAAGAGTAACCCATGTCATTATCATATATATAGGTGCCCAAAGAAGTTGTCCTTGAAGAGAATCCCACCACTTGTCGGTATACGGTTTCAATTGTGGAATAGCCCACCCCATAAATCCTATCGGTGAGAGCATAAGAAGTATTATGAGTACAATATATCGGATAAGAAACATTATTGCTACAGCAAAAAATATAAAAGCTGTAATTACAAATAGAACTGAAATAAATAGAGCTAGTATAACAATGTTTGCAGTATCACCCCCAGCAATAACCTTTAATTGACTTGGACTGAATGCCTTAGTAAGACCCAAAGCACTCATTATGGGATTGGAAAGTCCTGTTGTAGGATCTTTAGCTGCATCTGGTCCAATAATAGAATTATAGAAACCAACAGTAACTATATTAGATGCATCTATCATTATTTTTGTGAAAAATAATGAAAAGTTTATGAGAAGTGAGGCAAGAACAATCATACCTATAAATTTTTTAACTTTTATAGTATCATTTTGTCCAATGATAAGCTTAATTGCTTCATAAACTAAAAGAAATATAAAAGCTATGTTCATTAAATCACGAACAACTTTCCATGCTATGTTTATACCAATCATTGGTGAAATGTTTGCAGAAAAATTGATAATCGTATAATTCAGGACAAAGTTTAGTATTGCCCCACCAGCATACAAAAACCAAGAAGCAATTGTTATTAAAAGTGTTCCAATAAGAGCCAAAAAATCTTTCCAAAGACACTCAACAGACATCTTTTCAAAAAATCCCCCACAAGATACTTTCTCTCCTTCTTTTTTTGCAGCATCAATAGCATCAGCTGTAGCTTTAAGTTTTGCTGCATTATCTTGTAAAGTTTGATTATCCCTAGCTTTTTGAGCCTCATAGGTAGCCTTATCAGCAGCAGTCCGGGCTTCGATTTGTTCTCTAGTTATCTCATGTCCTGGAATTTGCTGACTCATCCCATCCCCCATATTAACAGATATACTATTGAGACCTTTAATCTCATTTATGGCATTTACTACAGAATTAGTATTCGTTGCCCCGGTGGCTATTTTAATTGCGTCAGCAAAATCTACTCCAGAACTCCTTGCCATATCATAAGCATATTTTTCGGCGTCAGTTTTCAGAGCGCTGTGTGCAGCATCCATCACAGATTTTGCAGGGTCTGGTTTTGGAACATACACTGGATTATGATCAGCAAAAACAACAGGGGCTAAAAACCCCACAAACACCAAACATATTAAAATGTATGAAAAATACTTCCTCATTCCTGTGGTAGAAAATGACATAATAATTATGTTCATTATACAACACTATGCCTTTC
>JBCLGS010000024.1:0-5195 GCA_039740895.1 Parcubacteria group bacterium | reverse complement strand
AGGGAGTGAAGTCATGATATGACTTCACGTTAGGATTTGAAGCCCGATTGAGATATTTTATGAGCTTGCGAAATAAAATATCCAATTGGGGTACTGAAGCAGTAGGCTTCGAGTCCCTCTCTGCGCACAGGTCAAGACGGAAGGAGGCGAAAGCCTCCTTTCGTCTATTGCTAAGCATTTTAAATAAGAGTATTCTGAACATATAATTTATTTGGTATGGAGGGCTTCGGTCATCACTTGCGGTGAGCTTTTTGTGTAGGGTCTCGGATGGAAAATACAACTCGCGCATCAGGTAGACTGAAGAATATTATACAATAGATTTTATTAAAATAACGTACTTATCCCCATTATCCTGAAAAGAAAAGTTAAAATATTTTATTAGTTAATTTTTAATATTATGAATGAAAAAGATTTAGATGTTATTGTTAAACAAGCAAAAACAAAAAGTGGTGTTGATTTTTTTATAAAAATATCGGACAAAAATATACAAGAAAAAATTTATTTAAAAATAAAAAAGTTCAAAAAAAGATCGTTACTAAATTTTATTTTCAGCGAGAATATAAATAATAATAAGGTCAAACTAATATTTGAAAAATTAAAAGAAATTTTTGAAGATATAAGTTCTGAAAAGAATTTTTTGGATAAATACGAAATTACTAATTATGGTTGTAAAATATTAGTACATGAAGGGGATGAAAAAGACACAATTGAACACATTTTAAATTTAAAGTTCGATTTTGAAAATTGGGAGATTGAAAAAATTTTAAATTAGATTTCCCAAATTGCACCAAAAGCAAAATCAGCATTGGGTACGGTTCACAGCCACCATTTAATTTTGTAAAAATTTGTGTTTAGTAGTTTAAAACTTGTTTAAATAATTTTATGAAAAGATTATCTTTAAAAAATCTCCAAAGACAGGCAGCCCAGGCAAGTGCTTTTTACAACAAGTCTGATATTTCAGCTGAAGATTTTTTTAGATATAAAACATCGCCATTTTTAGCTAAAAGTCTATTTGGTTTTGAATGTAGTAATAGTTTATTTTCTAAAATAAGCGAGGATATTAAAATAGTAGAAAATGAAACACCAATTACTGTTGCTATTAATGTAGAAGATCAAATAAAATGCATTAATAAAAAGATTGAAGAAATTACTTATATAACTTACACTATAATTGGTCTTGTTGCTTTTGCTCTTTTGTTTTTCGTTTCTATTGGTTTTGTGATAATAATATTTATTTATTTGGCACTTATTTCTACAGTCCTTATCGGATCATCACGTATACCAGAATATGAAAAACTTGTTAGCTACTTAAATAAGGATTTTAAAATTTATAAAACATCATTGGAATATTGGAACAACTTATCTTGGCAAAATTTTGAACGCGAAACTACAAAGAAACTACAAGGACTAGGATATAACGCTATAAATACAAAATTAAGTGGTGATGAAGGTGTAGATATTGAAATAATTAATAATCACAAAAAATTTGTTATTCAATGTAAAGCAATGAAAAGTAAAATCGGACCTGCTTTTATTAGAGATTTTGTCGGAACTATTGGTATTCAGGGTGCTAGCGGTGGAATGATAGTATCATTAAATGGATTTTCTAATGGTGCATTAGAAGCGACGAATTATAATAACTTGTATCTATTTTCTACTAAAGAATTTATTTTATTAGAGAAAGAGCAATTAACAAAAATTATCGGTTGGTAAATTTCAAAATGAGGAAAAAAATATCCACGATTCTTATTTTAAGTATTTTTCTAAAAATATTGCCTTATCAGATATTGCAAGATTATCAAATTTAATAGGATTAACTGAAATATCTCTGTAGTGATCTACGTCAAAAAATGCAGTCCAAAAAACCCCTTGATTAAATATTTTTTCAATATTTAATTCCTTTGGTTTTTTGTAGTTTTCTAATTTAAAAAATACTATTATTTTTCCATTTACTTCTTTTATCCATAAATCTATAAACTTTCCCATAGGTTTTACTAAATAATTAGTCAAAAAAGAAGGTCTTGGCGGTGGCCAAATATTTTTTTTCACTGAATTTACTATTGCTTGTTTAATAGCTTTTTTAAAAATATTTTCAGAAAATTTATCCATAAGAGCTATTATACTACAAAATAATATTTTTTAGTCGCCCCCAATTCGCCAAAACCCAAAATCAGCCCGCGCGGATTCCCTCCCAGACCCTGCCTCCGCACGGACAAAATCCAAAATCCTCGCCGAATTTCAAAAACATTAGTCTCGGTTTTGCGAATCCTTTCCCAGAAAATAGTTTTCGCAAAACCGAGTCCATATTTGTATTTCCCGCACTCCGCCACCATTCCCCCAGATTAGCAGAGGTGGAGTGCGGACATATTGCACATTTCCGCTCTCTTGCTTCGCAAGAGGACGCGCGTACTCGCGCGTAGGGCTATGCCCAGCGGAATGTTCCAAATTATTTATTTTGAAAATAGGTTCTAACTTGGTACAATAAACGCACAAATAGAAAAAATCCAGTTTCGGGATTTTTTTATTTGTGGTTGAATATCAATGTGTTTGACATTTCAATTGAGAAATTGATACAATAACAAAAGTAACTATAGTGTAAGAGTCAATATTATATTAATATTTAACTAAAACAAATATGATGAACAAAACTATATTCTCAAGGTTTAACATTATGACAGTAGGTGTTATCATAGTACTTGCAGCGATAATTTCGATTGGGAGCATAGCATATGCAAGCCACTCATGGGGTGGTTACCACTGGGCGCGGACAACAAGCTCGTTCACGCTAAAGCTTGGCGATAACGTTTCAAGCGCGTGGGATGCATATCTTGTTACCGCGAGCACAGATTGGACCGTGTCCAATGTGCTCGACACCTCGATTGTTCTCGGTGTAACCAATCCTAAAGTTTGCAGGGCGACAAACGGACGTGTTGAAGTCTGTAATGCTAATTATGGTAACAATGGCTGGCTTGGTGTAGCATCAATATGGATAAGTGGCAGTCATATCACGAAGGGTACAGTAAAATTGAATGATTCATATTTCAATACCGTCAAATACAACACTACAGCTTGGAAAAACCTTGTAATGTGTCAGGAAATAGGACACACTTTTGGTCTTGCTCATCAAGACGAAAATTTCAGCAATCCGAACCTTGGCACTTGCATGGATTATACGAATGATCCAACCTCAAACCAGCATCCAAACCAGCATGACTACGACATGCTCGGAACCATCTACTCTCACCTTGACGGCATTACTACAATTGGAGCAACAGTGGTTTCTAAGGGCAATCATGCCGATATAAATACGGATGATTCGTCTGGCTGGGGCAAAGCAATCAAGAAAGACAGCAAGGGTAAGACCTCGCTCTATGAACGCGACTTAGGCAATGGTAATAAAATATTTACGTTCGTAACCTGGGTTGAATAATGACCTCGCTTAGTTTAGAAGGACGATCCAACAACCCACATTACACGTGGATTGTTGCGTTCTAAGCACTCTTCCGTATTCTTAAACATATGACTACAAAAACATTCATCATATTCGTTGGTATCGTCATAATCGCTCTTGTCGCTGTATTCTTCTTCCGAGGCGACAGCACAAAACCTGTTCCTACCGACGACTCGACAGGTTTCATTGTGGGCAGGAATGCAATCTATGTCGCGGAGCAATCCCCATCGCGAAATGTGTCAGTTGCGGTTGCACGCCTCGAGAAGACTGGCTTTGTGGCGATCCACGAAGACAATGCTGGCAAGCCCGGAAAGATTTTGGGCACAAGTGGTATTCTCCAGGCAGGGGAGACAAAAAATCTCACGCCGATTACGCTTTCTCGCGTAACCGCGGACGGCGAGACGCTCTACGCCATGCTTCATCTAGATGATGGGGACGGCGTGTTTGACCCAGTGAAAGACAAACCAGCACTCGACTCCTTGGGCGGCGAACCCGTGATGATGATTTTTACCGTGAGCATGGACGCGAGCGAACCCGGAGCAGTGAACCTGTAATCCCCTCAACTGGTAGACCCCGTTAGAAGTCCGTATTAGTAGTTTTAAAATGGTGGCTGTCCCCATTTCTTGATGAAACACAGGAAAAGGCTCTGAGTGCTACAATAGACAGAATGCAAAAAAACATTGAAATCTGTGGAGAGAATATTGAATATACACTGAAGGCAAATTCCAGATCTAGGCGCGTCAGCTTGGTTATTCAAAGTGACGGTAAGCTGGTGGCCACTGGTCCGAGAGGTTTGAATATTGAAATTGTCGAAAATTTTATACTCCAGAAATCAAAATGGATTTTAGATAAGCTTAATTATTTCAAAAAAAATATCTCGCTGATATCAGTGCGTGGAGGAAAAGGGGATTATAAAAAAAGAAAAGATGATAGTCTTGCCATGGTCTCTGAGCGATTAAAGTTTTTCAATATGCACTACAATTTGAAGTGGAACAAAATATCTATCAGAAATCAAAAGTCACGATGGGGAAGCTGTTCTAGAAAAGGCAATTTGAATTTTAATTACAAAATTATTCATTTACCTGCACAAATGGCGGATTACATTATTGTCCACGAGATGTGCCATCTTAAACAATTTAATCATTCTAAAAATTTTTGGAATCTTGTCGGAGAGGCTATTCCAGATTATATGGAAATTCGTAGGGAACTGCAAAAAAGCAGAATTAGCTTTATGTGAAGTCTATACTAGGTCAGTGTAAAATATTCAGGCATTCTAAATATACGCTACAATTGATTGACATTTATTATTTCAATTTGATATAATGTAAAAATATGAAAGGATATGTTACAAATATAGAAAAAGATTCATTAGATAATAGTTACTTTAGAAAAGTTTTGTACACTGGACCAAATAGTCAGCTCGTCCTTATGTCGCTTTTGCCAATGGAAGATATTGGTGAGGAAGTTCATCATTTGGACCAGTTTATCAGAATTGAAGGGGGGACAGGTAAAACGGTTTTAGGTGGAGTGGAATATCCAATTGAGGACGGCTCGGCTGTAGTTGTCCCAGCAGGAGTAATGCACAATATAATAAACACATCGGAGACCGAACCAATGAAACTCTACACAGTTTATTCTCCAGCCAATCATTTTGATGGAACTATCCACAAAACCAAAGCTGATGCACTAGCAGACCCAGATGAACATTTTGACGGAAAGACAACAGAATAGAAAATTTTAAGAA
>JBCLGS010000023.1:0-6691 GCA_039740895.1 Parcubacteria group bacterium | reverse complement strand
TGGAAACATATTCTTTCAAATCATTAAAATATAAAATATTTTTTCTTGGCGGAGAACCGATAATAGAAAGTGATACTTGAGTTCCAGAATCAATCAATGTTTTCACAGCCTGAAGTGACAATTCGATTCTTTTAACTGGTGATATTCTTCCAACCATGCAAATAGAATTTTTCTTTCTTGTCACACCTAAAACAGATTTGAAAATATTAGTATCAATCCCCGCCGGCATTATAGTTGTTTTTTTAAATCGAGCGGTAAAAGATTGATTGGATGCACAAAAAACTTTTGTAGAAAGTGCCACTGCGATTTTGGTCAATAAATCTCCATGTGGATGATTGCGCCATAGATACACTGGGATATTTCGTAATTTCCAATACAATCCACCAAGTAATAAATACTCCTGATTCATATGAACAAAAACTTTGTCATATTGTCCTGAAATGGTATAAAGGTGTTGGTAAAAATGTAAAACATATTCTAGTTTGTTGGCTCCTTGTTCCTTTCCTAGAGAATATACAGTGACATTTTTGGGTAAGTTGTGTTTTCCCTCTTCAAGACAAATGACATGAATGGTGTCCATTTTTTTGGCTAAAGCTGTAATCCATCCACAGAAAAAGCCTAGAATTGGGTCTTCTGAATCTACTTTTTGTGTAATAATGAGTAATCGCATAATAATTGAACCTTACACAAATATATACTATTTATAGAGTTCCGCTACATTGACAAACCATCAATTGATTCATCAACTTTTACAACAACCTTTCCCTTTTTGAAAATTATATCTCTAGAAATGAAGAAAGTTATACTAGCTGTTATGGCACCAGCAAAAATTTGTCCTAAGAAAACATAAAAATGAAAATGGTCAACAAATATATACAAAAGTAAAGTGTTTATGGACAAACCAAAGACAGAGGACATCAAATATTTTCCAATCTGCAGATGCATATCAACCCTTGAATAGTCTTGAAAAGTCCAAAATTTATGAAGTGTCAAACTGACAAAAAAAGCTACTGCGAATGAAAAAACAGAAGCGATCAGATAATATATGCCTAATATATAATAAAGAACCGATAATGTGGTCAGATTTACCACGGCAGAAGTTCCACCTGAAATTATATATCGAATTAGAATATGTTTTGTAAATCTTTTCATGATTATTTGATTTTTTATGTCTCTAAAAAAATAATGCAATTTTCGCACCTGATTTCCGCACTACGGAAATCATACATCAATAATATTTTAGCGAAGCTAAGAATATTTTGAGGTTCAGAAAATTGTGCAGATAATAAAATTTTGCTTTTGCGAGATTTTTTATCGGCCTATGCAATAATGTTTTGCTGAAAGCAAGAACATTTTGAGGCTTATTTTTTTATTATATCATCACCATAAACACCTTTTAATAAATTCAAGTCCTTGCCACTTTTAACAAGCAAGTCTATGTTTTTATTTTCCAGTGATTTGAAAACTTCTAATCCAAGACCGTCCAATGGAAAAGTCTTTTCGTATAATTCTCGTATTGTGGCAAAATCTTTTATAAAACAATGTCCGCCAGCTCCCCGACCGCCTTTATGTACTGGATTTGAATATCGATTTGGAATAAATGGATCGGCTTTAATAGCCTTCTCTATTAAACTCCAATCGGCTTTGCTCTTTTTTGCAAGATTATAAAGTAAATTAAAAAATATTATTTGAACAAAACCACTACAATTGTGAGCATATTTAATTATCTCCGATTCTTTACTTGTAACCACTAGTGAGAAAGGTGATTTGGGTAAAATTTTTATTACCATTTCAGCAAGTTTTTTGTATTCTGAATTATCCCTAGCCACTCCAACTATATTTATAAAAGGAAAATCTGTATCTTCTCTAGCTGTAGCTTCGCTTAGAAATTCTGGGGAATGCATTATGTAAATATTTTTATATTTCTTTTGAAGAGAGGCTGTAGTACCCGGTATAATTGTAGATTTTATGACAGCAATCTTACCCTTACCGACCAATGGGAGCACGGCGTTTAAAATAGAGGCATCAAACCCTTTTGGAGTACTGGGAGTCGGTACGGCAATAAATACGATATCGCAGTCTTTTATTTTTTCTTTATTAGAAATAAAAGCAGGCTCCATTCCATAACGGACGGTTTTAAAACCGCGCGATTCAAAATTGTCAGCTATATTTTTTCCGATAAATCCTTGCCCTATAAATCCTATTTTTTTCTTCATATATTTTTTGGTAGTGGTTTTAATAATTTTTCCAATGCCGATACATAATCTAACACATATTGCTCTCGTGTAATAGTCATTTTACTTATACTAATTTTTGCATACTGTTTAATCAAATATCTTTCAGTGTTGTTTGAGATAAACCCAGCTATTTTACCGACGAAACAATCCACATCTCCCACAGGGCAAATTAGAGCATTTTCACCCTGAACAAGGAGATTCTCCGCAATTCCCACTTTGGTCGTAAGTACCGGACAACCAGCGGCTGATGCCTCAATAATAGTCATTCCGTACCCTTCAAACTCCGAGGTAAGCAGAAACATATTTGCCGTCTTATAAAGCGACACTAAATTATCGCTCCATCCAATAAAAACAACATTTTTCTCCAATCCCAATTTTTTTACGAGATTTTCCAGATTACCTTTTTCACTTCCTTCACCAGCTATTATGAGACCTGTATATGGAAATTGAACGACTAAATTTTTTAAAACATACAAAGCTGTATCTATTCTCTTTTCCCTTGTCATTCGGCTAGCCATAAAAAGTATAAAATTGAACTGAGGAAATTCTTTTTTTAAATCTCTTGTAATTGGAGTATTTTCAATTGCGGAAATATCCACAAAAATTGGCAGTATTGTAGGAAAACTTTTCAAATTTGAAAAATTACTTTTCAGCGAATTTGCAATCTTATCACTTACCACACGAAGCCCTTCCGCTTTAGGAATTAAAAATTTAGCAAAAACAAATCTAATGCGATTTAAAAATGAATTTTTGAAATAAGGGCTTAGAAAATCTGTATGAACCTGTAATTGAATAGGTAAGCGAAACTTGACCTTGAGCATCCATGCAGATAATCCTGACTCAAATGGATCCTGAGCTGTGATGACAGAAAGACCTCTGACAAATTTGTTTTCAACAATTATTTTTTTACCCAAGAAATAAGCGCTCAAAATGTAGCCGAAACGATTTATGGAATTTGTAGGATAAATATATAAATTATCAATTTTTTTCATTTTTAAATTGTGACTTTTCAATGAAAAAACTACTATATGAAGTTCCTCCATTTTTTGAGCATACGAAATAGAACGGCTTAGAACAGCACTATTTTCCTCAAACAATTTTCTATCTGTGCCAATAGTTATTACTTTCATTGTTGATTTTTTATGTCTCTAAAAAAATCATGCATCAATAATGTTTTGTCGTAGACAAGAACATTTTGAGGCTTAATTTTTACTAAAAATATTTATATACTCATCTGCAATTTCTTCCCATGAATGTACAAATGTGAATGCCTCAACCTTTTTCTTTTGTAGCTCATAGTTTTTGTGATCGCATAGCCATAAAACTTTTTCTGCAATATCATCTTCATCTTGAGGGTCAACAAATAAAGCAATATCTTTAATACGATCATACAAACCTATTTCTTTAGTTACAATAAATGGTTTTTGACAACGAATAGCGTCCAGAATAGTATTCGGACTGATGTCTCCTAAAGACACAATAATCATAGAATATGACCTGGCAATTTTATCTAAAAATTCTTTATGTGGTGAGGGTTCCATATCAAGTACCGCTTCAACATTTATTACATCTTTACGATTAAATACTTTTTTCATTAATTCTAGATTTTTCCATTTAAGGAGTCGAGTAGCAGCAATGAAGTTTTTCTTAATAGGCTCATACGAAATTAACTTCGGTCCATAATAATTTTCTACCACACTATGTTTCTGTTTTACTAATCCATAAGGCTTCATAAAAATATCTCTTTGCCATTCTGTACTCCATATTATAGTATCTACATTACGGAGAACAAAACGAATAACCAAAAAGGTTATTTTATCTTTAAGCGATAAATGATCCATTCGGGTTGTATAAAAATTTCTCATCAAGACCCTATCATCGGTGCGTTCCACATATGATTCCCAAAGAAAATCACCGCCAGTGCGTAAAATAATTTTCTTGCCAAAAAGTTTTGAAGCTAAAACTGCCGGCAAAGCACAACTAATAGTATCTAGTGCTAATATAAAATCAGCTTTAAAAACACTCGGTAAAATATAAAATAAATAAATAAGATGACGAATTCCAGAAGGAAATTTATTGAATTTACTAAATACTTTTACATCTACTTTATACCCATCTTCTATCCAAATATCAGCCAGATTTTTAGCATACTCTGCTGGACCACCAAGTTCTGGTGGGTATATTCCTGTTGCAATTACTATTTTCATTGGTTAAATTTTATACCATTTTTTAAAGCTTCCTTCACCCACTCAATCTCCTTTTTTAACCCTTGAATCGGTGAAACACTCGGGCTATATCCAAGAATTTTTCTGGCTTTCGTGATATCTGCATGGGTTTCCATCTGGTCACCTTGTTGTTTTGGAACTATTTTTATGATAGCTTTTTTCCCTATCAAATCCTCTACGATGGAAATACCTTCCCCTGTAGTAATAACTTCATCAGTGCCTAAATTAAAAATCTGTCCGACACATTTGTCTATGTTATTTATTGAAAGCAATAGTCCTGAAATAATATCTCCGATATAAGTATAACTGCGAATGTGTTTTTCACTTCCTTCATATATATTCATCTCTCTACCCTCAAGAATGGCTGAAATTAATTTTGGATACATCTTTTCTGGACGTTCCCTTTCTCCATAGACAGAAAATGGACGAAAGGAAGTGACTGGCATCCCTTGGGAATAGTAATATGAAAGAGCTAGTTGCTCCGCTGCTAGTTTTGTCACACCATAATGAGAAGCTGGTTTTGGAGTGCATTCTTCATTACCAGTAGCATACAAACCATAAACAGATGATGTGGCGATGTTTACAAACAGCTTTAAAGTTGGAATTTTTTTTGCAACATCAAGTAATTTATGTGTAGCAATAATATTGTTTCGTTCATATAATTCAAACGGCACATCTGCTGAAATTCCTGGCTGTGCAGCGAGGTGAAAGATAACATCTACCCCAGAAACAATGCTAGACAAATCATCTATTACTAAATCTTTTTTAAAAAAATAAACACCTTTATTTTTGATACTCTGCAAATTAATTTCTTTTTGAAGAGGATTATAGTAATCAGTAATAGAATCGACACCTATAACAGTGTGCCCTTCGTCGATTAAGACTTCACATAAATTGGAGCCTATGAAACCAGCTGCACCTGTAACTAAAATTTTCATATTGGTTTATATTATATCCCTTCGTTTAATTTATTAAATACTTCATTTTTCATTTTTTCTGCAACATGCTCCCAGCTGTATTTAGAAACCACCATATTGAAAGCTTGGTCTAAAATTTTTCGAGCAAGTGATTTATTATCCAACATATATTTAACAGACTCCGCCAAGCTCTGAGGATTATTGGGTGAACAGAAAACTCCTGTTTCTTTATCATCCAAAAAATCAACAATACCCCCTACCGGCGTAGCTATCACTGGCAAACGGCTAGCCATAGCCTCTATAAAGGAGTTTCCAAAGCCTTCAGATCGACTAGGCCTGACAAATATATCACAAACAGAAAAATATTGTGGTATGTCTGCCTGTGCCACAAATCCGATAAATTTTACTCTGCCTTTTAGACTTAGCTTTCGGACTTGCCCTTGGAGTGCTGGCCCTTCCTCCCCTTTCCCTATGATGATAAGTGAGATATTTTTTGGTAAAAATGTCAGAGAAGAAATAATATCATCAACTGCATTTTTCTTTGATAGGCGTGAGGATGTCACAAGAAAAATATCTCCTTCTTTTTTTCCAAGTAAATTCATCATTTCATTTTTTTCATTCTCAGAAATTGCTCTAGTGAAAATTTTCAAATCAACACCATTGGACACTATTTGACTTTGGCCATGCCAACCAAATTTCTCAGCCCTGTGCATAAGAGAAGAACTCAACGCCGTTAGAAAACTGGTGTTTCTCAAAGCAAGTTTCCATGAAAGAGAAATAAGTCCGAGCCATCTATATCTCAAATGTTCTTCTGAATCTCCTTCCTGAAGAGTCAAGATTATTGGAATTTTTTTCTTTCTAAATATTGAACGAAAAATATTGCATATATAAGCAGCCCCACTACCAAAAGTAACCATAATACCCCAAAAAGAGTGATATTCCTGCTTTTTTGATAGCTTCCATGCCATTCTAGCCCCAAAGAAAGGTAAAAGGAGTTTATCCAGCATTGGTTTTCCAATACCAATTCTATAAATAGTTACTGCACCAATTTTTTCAACAATAGGAAGCCTCCTGTCCATTCTTGCAGTTATTAAATCAAAACTAAAGTCGTTTTCTAGGCGATCAGTAATTTCTTTAACGGCGACTTCCGCCCCACCGACAAAAGGATAGTAGGCTGTTGAGAAAATTAAAATTTTTCTTTTATTCGTATCGTTCTTTATCATTCCAAGTCAATTATTTTTGGTCCATCTTTAGTAAATTTCTGAGTACATCCTCCGGCACTTCTGATTTCCGCACATCGGAAATCATGTCA
>JBCLGS010000022.1:0-7931 GCA_039740895.1 Parcubacteria group bacterium | reverse complement strand
CTCAATGCTAGGATTTGGTTTTGGTGCGTGTACTTCTTTCTTCTCTGAAGAGTCTGCTTTCTTTACAACACTGGCCAATGCGTCCTTCAAACTGGAAATGTTTTGTGCTGAAGGAATTTTTTTATAATTTTTATCTTGCTGTGTTAGCGACGAAAGAGATACCACAGGAGGTTTTTCAAAAGATTCTTTTTCTTTTAGGATTGTCGCTGCCTTCATAAAAGCCATTTTATTTGGGTCAACTTTTGTAGGTTCGCTTGGTAGAATATTTTCTACCTTTGGCTTTTCTGGCTCTCTTTGCAAAGGTCTTTCAGCCGGTCGGTCTACTGCTCTCTTAGCAGAATACTCGCTATGAGGCCGAGGTTTTGTGTCCTTTGAAACACTTGTTTTGGTATCATGCCAATCTTGAATTTCTTTTTCCACTTCAGCTCGCGGACTAGCAAATTGTTCTCGTGAACTAGCGATAACCTGCTCTTTATATGTAACATCTGGTGCTAGTATTGGGGGTATCGTCCTAGCAGAAAATGGCTGTGATGAAACTCCATCTATCATAAGTTTCAAATAAATTTGAGCAAAACCAAGATTAACCAAATCTTCCGCAGTGAAAACTGGAGCAAATTCCTTTTCCAAAACTTCAGCGTCAAAAGCTCCGACGCGAAATGTAATCATTGTTCCGACGTTTCCGAAAACAGCATCACGCACCTCTTCTTCCATCTGCTCTATGTATTGGTGAGCAATGTTCAAACTAAGTTTGTATTTTCTAGCTTCAGACAAAATATCGGCAAAAGATTTATTGGCAAATGATTGAAACTCGTCCACATACAAATGAAATGCTGGAAGTTTTGCAAGTTCTTGTTTATTTTTATCTGCTCGAGACATAGCAGCAAGATAAATTTTGGTGATAAGCATCGAGCCAATCAGTCTGGCATTTCCCTCACCCACCAATCCCTTGGACATGTTTATGATGATAATTTTCTTCTCATCCATAAACTTTCTAATATCAAAACTGGACTCGGCTTGGCCGAGCATATTTCTGACGAGTGGGTTCGCGGTAAACTGACCAACTTTATTTTGAATCGCGGGAATAGCTTCAGAGACAAATCTTTCCGTCCATTTACCAAATTCCTCAACCCAAAAAATTTTCACAGATGGGTCTTTAATATTTTCAACAACTTTTCTTCGGTATTCCTTATCTGTAAGCATTCTGTTCACACCAAGAAGCGTTGACCCTGGATATTCAAGCAAAGCTAGAAGGGTGTTGCTCAAAATGTACGCCATACGCGCTGACCAAGCATCAACCCAAATTTTTTCAAATGTGGACATAAGGCCGTTTACCACAAGATGGCGTTTATCTGCACCAATATCTTCAAGCACATTAAAGGAAACTGGGTACTCCATATCAAATGGGGCGAAATACAAAACATCTTTGACACGGTGTTCTGGAACATAATCTAAAAGTTTCTCTGCCGTACCTCCGTGTGGGTCAATAAAAGCCATCCCCTCACCATTCTGAATATCCTGAATAGCCATGTTTTCAAGTAAAGTAGACTTTCCTACACCAGTCTTTCCAATAACATATGTATGTCGAAGTCTGTCTTCGGCTTTGATACCAAATTTTATCTTTTTATTTCTAGTGTCTGTCTCTGCAAAATATGTAATTGAATTAGGTTCACTCATAATTATGCTTAATTATACAATATAATGTTATGAATTACGAAACTCGTTTTTCTGTAAAATTTTATTTTCTTGAAATAATTTCGGTTACCCGAAACAATTTTGGAGCATAGATAAATCATTTGCAAATCTAAACTTTGTTTTAGTCTTCAGAGTTAACTAAATTTTGGGAAAATGCCTCCGCCTTTGATATTGGAACAATCGGAGAATTTTCTACAAAAACGGCAGTGGATTTTTCTTTCTTTTTGATGCGTTTTGGCATTCCTCTATTTGGTAATGTAATTTTTACTGAAATAATTATTAAATATAAAGCAGATAGTATAGTAAGAAAAATCTTCCAAGAAGATGGGATGCCGAAAAATATCCAAGTTAATAAAATGAATATTCCGAGAAAAAATGTTTGATTATTTTTTATCATATCCTTATTATACATTTACTGACCAAAATCGCAAAATTTTATCTTGCAGATGGTCCCCATCTGCAGAAGGCTCTCTTCTGCATCCCTTGCAGAAGAGAGCCTTCTGCAGATTCTGTAAATTAAAACCGAGTAGTGCCTTTTCAGGTCTACTCGGGTTTCTACTGGCGAAATTCTTCTATCCACGGCTTGCATTAAGCCGGGACTTAAACATCATGGCGATGTTTTTGGCAGTGACATCATAGACATAACCACTTTTTATATCGTCCGGATAAAGGACACGGAAATCAGCCTTGCATTCCTTGTTTGGGTCAACAGTCACATCAATGGTGATAATTATCCCCTTCCAAGAAAACACTGCATCTGCTCCATGGAAAAAATCCATCCGAGTGTTTACAGCGATAAAGTATCTTAACTCATCTTTGGAATGAAGATGCTTTTGGACACTTTCAAAAAATTGTTTGTTGCATCCCTCTCTAGGGTTTGCCGGGTTGTATCCCACAAACTGGGTTTCGGACATCTCCCTGAATGCCTCCCAAAAAGGTAAATACTCTTCAGGAGGATAATACAAGTCAATTTCATCGCGTAGGGTGAATCCCAAAAACTTCTGCTCAGCCACTCTGCCTTTCCTGCCGATTATGACAGTTTTAGGCGGAATATCTTTTTGAGAAATATTCAGAGCGTCTATCATTGCTGGGATGCCCTTAGTAAATTCCACATCGAACCTCCTTTCTCTTTGCGTTTGAACTAATCTTCATCAACAATACCTATAATTGAATTTTTTGTCAAATGAAATGGGCCCCAACTACCGTAGTAGTGGGGCCCGTGTTTGGGGGAAGAACCGATTGAGTCCTTCCTTAATGGATGAAAACAGCCCTCACCTTCTCCATCTTCTCTGCAAATGACTGCAGGGGGATGATGGGGGTGCCGTTGTTGGCCGGGTGGACATTCTTGCCACCAACCTTTCTCTCACGGCCAGCACCGAGTCTGTCGACCGTCTGGCTTTTTGGACTTTGCGGGCTTTGCGGACCGTTGTCGAGATGGGTCTCAACACGGTCATAGATATTCTTCGGAAGACGGTTGAACGTCCTCTTGAACAACTTGGCAAGGTCATTGAAGTCCTCCCGGTTGTTGGTGAACTCCGCGATGTTGAGCATCGCGTGCATCAGGCCAGCGATTTGCCCGGCGACCTTCGCCGTTTTGGCGTGGTATCCGTCGAGCTTGGGCGACATGACCCAGAAATTGTCCCCAACCATCGGATGATCGCGACTCAATTCCACCCACCGTGCAAAAATGACTTTGCCGATAGCCTCACCGACCTTCAGAGCAAGCTCTGCCGACAAGGAGTGGTAGGTACGCTCCACCTTGGTGTAGCTCACACCAACCTTCGGGGTATGCTCCACTGAGTAACCGGTGAACAAGGTCTTGATGCGGCCCGCTCGCATGAAAGCGGACGGGTTGGCTAAGATGGCCGAGGCAATTATTTCTACCTCATTGGCCGCCAGAAGCTTGAAGAACGCCTGGTCGGCGAGCCTATACATCTCTGTGGCCTTCTTCTGGTCTGGGTCAGTCTTGCCGAAGTTATCAGCATGAACGACCTTCCAATGTTCCAGCTCATCCTTCGCCTTCTGGGCGACGGCGAGCTTTTCTTCTGCTGCCCGCTTGGCCAGCATATCATTTCTGTGCGCTTGTAAAGTCTCCGTGGTAAGCTTTACCAAGCTCGAAAAAATGGACATGTTACCTCATTCTTCCCCATTTTTGATGCCCAGGGAGGGGCGATTGTAATCTTGAAACCAACGAACTAACCTGAACTTATTATCCACCTTTTAATCTATTCGTCAAATTTTCTACCAGAAAATTTGTGCATGAAATAATGTTTGCCGTAGGCAGAACATTTTTCAGGCCAGAGAGATTTAGTAGGTTACAGTGAAGGCTCGCTCAAATCTACGACTGCCACTGACACATGTGTTGTACCCCCTTGATTCTATTACTGTTAATGTTTGATATTTTCCAACGCTAACTTCAACACATCCACTCGATAAAGGATCTATTGTGAAAGTGCTCGTAGCATAATCAGTACCGAGTCCTCCAACTGTCTGATCAATACCATTACAATAAATAACTGAACGAGTCGCTGGAGATACTGGGATGGTTGGGTCAAATGCACTGACTCCGGTGGTATTTTTTAAATCCCAATACATCGCACATTCCACACCACTTTCAGCAGCGTAGAAAGCATACTGGGACTGCTGGGCTATATATATGGAATTAATTTGTTTTAACACAATGTTTGCCACGACAAAACTAACCATGAGCAAAATACTTGTAGTGATAATGGCTATGAAAAGTGTGAACCCGCGTTCGCTTTGCGAACTCACACCAAATCTTGGTGTGCGGGTGAACCCTTTTTTATGTTGTTTGTGAAGATTAATCATATCTCGCGTAAGTTAAAAAATGATTGTTTAACAGTAATTGATTTGGAAAATAAGCCAGATGTCCAATTGACTGTGACTATGGCTACCATTTCATTGGCAGAAATACTTTGAAAACTTATTTCTCTTTTAAATTTGCTAGATGTCCATCCAGAAGCATTTGTATACCCATAGGCTTTATATGTCGGTGAGGATACTGCTGTTGCATCAGTATTTTGATTTAGAAACGGACACTGACCTACACACTTTGTAAATGTTGGCATAGTACTTGCAATATTTGCAGTATCTACTGTACACATACTTCCAAAACATTGGTCAGCTTCATCAAAAGTTAAACCGCTAGTCCAATGAGTTCCAGCGACATTATTAAAAAATTTGATGTCATTTGTATCTCGCACATTTCGTATTGACTCCATTGCATCCTGAATTAAATAAAAAGCAGTGATTTGGTCTTTAGAAAAAGATGCTTGAGCCAAGCTAGTCTGCACTGCAGTAAAAGTGCCCAATATGGACATAGACAAAATAGAAATAGCTACAAGCGTCTCTACTAGTGAAAACCCGCGTTCGCTTTGCGAACTCACACCAAATCTTGGTGTGCGGGTGAACCCGCGATTATTTATTTTTTTATTATTGTAAAACATATTATTGGTAATCAAATTTTCTTTGAGAAACTGAGGTTTGTAAATTGAATTGCGAACGCTTGGTGGCGGTACCTGTATAGCCCGAAACGATAATGGTCACTCTGGGTTGCATGTTGTCCCCTATCAGTGAACCATTCACAAAAAAAACCAACTTTTCTATGGTCATCTCGGGAGAAGTTATATAATATGTTACATTCCCAACTATTTTTGTTATTTGATTATCTGTGATGCGATATATGACTTGGTTACCATTTATATCTTTGAATCCCAAAGTGTGATTGCCGTCAAAACAATCTTGTGGATCCGATAAAATACCAGAGGCAACATTGCAATGATAATTTGAACCAAACCGAATAAGTCTACTCATACCTTCCATAGTTTGATTGAGATTGTCCATAACAAGCCGAAGCTGTTGGGCTTTTCTATTTGATTCTATGACGGTGATAATAGACCCCATCACAATAAGCATTATTACGGTGAAAATAGACATTGACACCATGAGTTCCACCAAAGAAAAACCTTTTTTTATATTGTCTCGTCTAATCATTTAAATATTTGAGATTATTATTTGTCCGGAATTTTCTATAGTTATAAATTTCGATGACCCAAGTGGAGATGTGATTTGTATCCTTGCTTTTGGAGAATTGTATGCTGTATTTGGACTGGCACAAACAGGATTTTCATCTACTATAGTAGAGCAGTTACCGAAACTGCAACAAAACATCTTTTTATCCTTTTTAAATACATGAACCACCGCATCTGTACTTGGTCTTTTAAATAAGACTTGAATAGATGACTTATCTCCTTTTACAGAAGCAGTACCAGCAGAATCATAATATGTCTCGGAAATGTATACACCATTCAATAATTGAATCTTACTTAAACATTCGGAACCGATCGCTGTGGAAGGAACACAGGTTTTATCCTGGTCTGTAAATGCACCATCTCTATTTTTATCAACAAAAATTTCAATTGAGTTAGGGTAATCCCTACTAAAGTATACACCATATGCACTTGTGAAAGTATATGCCCCAGAACTATCAAGCACTCCTCTGACGCTCAAGCCATAACTCTGAGCTTCTCTCAGTGCGAGTGCAATTTCTTGAGCGGCTCCATTTAAGGCTATTTGGTCCACGAAACCTCTGTAATTAAATAAAACGACAGCCATAATCATTGAGGATATGGCCAAAACAACCATCAATTCTATAAGGGTAAACCCTCGTTTGTTTTTGAGAAAAGTCATCATAATATTTCCAAAAGTTTATCTAGACCAAGGACATCAATATGAGTCAAAAATACAATAAATGTGGCCAAGGCAAGAAAAGGAACAAAAGGGATTTCTGATTTTAATCCAATGTGGGTTTTTGACTTTCTACCATATTTTGTGCGGAGAAGTAGTAATATCCCCCACACAGCACCTATCCAGAAAGCCAAAATGACAGCAGAAATGCCAAGACTGAAGCCTAAAAGTAAACCTATACCTAAAACAAGCTTGGCGTCGCCAAAACCAATCCAACGACCTTTTGACAAAAACCAAAGAGAGACAAAAGATAGAAACAAAACAAACCCTGCAGAAAGGTCAAAATAATCAAGAGTATTTAGTGCAAAACCCCTAGAAAAATAAAAGAAAAGTCCGAGTTTGATTGCTCCTAGTGTGATAAATGTGTACACAAGCATATCTGGAATTATTTTGTGGCGAATATCGTACAAGACGATAACAAAAAGCAGTGAGAAAACGATTGAGTAGAATATAAAGAATAACACTGAGTATAGTAAACCATTTTCAAATACTGAATATACTGGCCACAAGCTGTACTGCCTTATAGCCACCCCAACAAAAATAAGTCCTGTAATAACTTCTACATAAAAATATTGTGGAGAAAGCAAAGACTTACATGTTCGACATTTGCCTTTGAGAAAAAGGGAGCTTAAGATGGGAAACATTTCAAACCACTTCAAAATCCTGTTGCAAGAAAAACATCGTGACCTTCCTGTTTTGATAGATAGGCCAGAGTTGTATCGCATAGCCACAACATTTAAAAAACTTCCAATAATTGCTCCTAAAATAAAAATAAATGCAAGAGTAATAATATTCATAAATATATTATACATCCCGTTAGAGTTATAGTAAATGAAATTTAAACAAAGAAAACAAAAAACCGCCAGCAAGACGGTTTTTGTGATTTCTAGATTAGAGAAAGTTATTGACAAGCCTGACCAACTAACGCTGCTGTACCGACTTTTCCTGTTGAATCAACACAGTAAAATACGGTGGGGGTTGATTTCAACGACGCTGACATTGCCCATGTTTCAACAGCATCGGCACACGCTGTAGTAGCTGAACCTGCAGCCGTTGCAGCATTTCTCATAGTAAGAATACCTCCGGGGGTTGCACTTGCTAGTGCAGCACAAACTCCAACAAAAGTATTCGTTGCAGCTGTATCATAGTATAGTGCTGCCTGAGCTCTAGCACTGTTCAAGTTTGATTTGATAGCTATGTCTGCTGCCTTGCCTCTAGCTGTGTTCAAGTTTGCCAAAACAACTGATGACAGGATACCGATAATTGCGATAACGACTAGTAATTCAATAAGAGTAAAACCTTTATTTAACTTATTCATATTTGATTTTTTAATTATAAACTTATAATAATTTTTTTTAATAAAACCGTCTTATAGAAACGATTAATTACATTATATAGCTGTATCTACATAATTAAAAGTGGGCATGTGGATAAGGGGAGCGAAGCGGACACTTATGCATCAGGTAATCCTG
>JBCLGS010000021.1:0-8091 GCA_039740895.1 Parcubacteria group bacterium | reverse complement strand
TAATATGCACGAAGATTTTAAAGATAATTTAGAGAAAAATAAAAGCAAATTGATGAAAGCTAAGTCATTTTTTGATGCTTCTGAATATGTTGCATTGATGAAGAAAAAATCTCCAGAAAGTTTGATGTTAGATGGTTCTAGCGATATAATTATTGATACGGTTACGGCAGGAGGGATTTTGGATAGAATTAAGGCCGAGATGAATTTAAGTCCAACAGAAATGGTGGAATATCTTATATATCTGGCAGATGAGGTTAAGCTCACTCTTTCTAATAAAAAATTTATAAATTAATTAATCCCTATAATATGACACCGATTCCTTTCCTGTAAAAATCCACTGTCTTTTGAAGACCCTCATCAAAATTAACAATGGGTTCATAATCGAGAAGTTTTTTTGCTTTTGAAATATCAGCGAGAGAATGCAACACATCACCCTTTCTTTCTTCTTTATATATCGGCTCAATGTGTGTACCTAAAATTCTATTTATCCTCTCAATTAACTCATTGAGAGAAATTTCATACCCACAGGCAATATTAATAACTTCGCCAAAACATTTTGGATCCGCATTACACGCCTTTATATTGGCATCAACATTGTTGCCTATATAGGTGAAATCTCTTGATATATCTCCGTTACCATATATAACAGGTGATTCTCCTTTTAACATCTTTTTTATGAAAAGAGGAATAACAGCAGAATAAACAGATTCTGAATCTTGATGTGGGCCAAATACATTGAAGTACCTTAAACAAATTGTTCCCAGTCCATATAGTGTATAAAAACTTTGGCAATATTGCTCTCCAACTAATTTCTGAATTGCATAAGGAGATTTTGGAGCAACATTCATTGATTCATGTTTTGGCATAATCGGTGAATCCCCATACGCAGATGAAGATGCTGCATAAACAAACCGCTTAACCCCCTCATCCCGAGAAGCGACAAGCATATTAAGCGTTCCTAAAATATTCGCATTATTTGTCTTTATAGGATCATCAATTGAACGGGGAACTGAAGGAATTGCTCCCTGATGAAGCACATTATCCATACCTTTGACTGCTTTCCGCGCAATTTCTATATCAGTAAAATCACCCTGAATATATTCAATTTGCTTTAAAATAGGTTCAATATTTTTAAGTTTTCCAGTCGAAAGATCATCAAGAACTCTAACACTCTCCCCATTCTCTACAAGTTTTTTAACAATATTTGACCCAATAAACCCCGCACCTCCTGTAACTAAGTATTTTGCCATAGATTAATTTTTATTTAATACAATTTCATTAATATAATCTCCTATTCTTTTTTTGGCTTTCCAACCCAATGAATGAGATTTAAATACATTGAGAGTTGAGTCGATTCTGTTTCCTGGTCTTTCTGGCAACATTTTAATTTCAGAATTAAAAAATTTAGCAATTTCAAAAATTGAGTATGATTCTTCTGCTCCAAGTCCAAATTCATCTCCAATCCCTTTCTCTCCGATAAGGATAAGCCCATCAACAATATCGTCAACGTGGGTAAAATTGCGTTTCTGAGTACCCGGAGCAACAACCGTAAGAGATTGTCCTGAAAGATACTGCATTTTAAAAATTTCTATAAGAGTTCCGTATCTATCAAATCGCTCTCCCGGACCATAGACATTATAAAAATATGTAATAGCAAAAGGTAGTTCATACCAAGTCGCATAATTTCTAACTAAATCTGTATTAGAAGCTTTGCTCCAAGCGTAAGGACTTTGATTTCTACCTAAACCACCATCAGCAAATTTCGTGGATGACCCAGCATACATAAGTTTACATTTTTGTTTACGCCAAAATTCTAAAATTCCAAAAGTTCCTGCTATATTTAAGTCCCAAACTACCTCTGGTTCAGTTAAACTTATTTCTGTACGAGAATATTCTCCAAGATGAAATATTATGTCTATTTTTTCTGTAACAACTTTTTCTATATCTTTTGTGTGAGCATCTACATAACGAACTCCCGTGATGTGATTTTCTTTAGATCCAGAAAAATAATTATCAACAGAGATTACATCGTGTCCTAAATAAAATAATCTCTCACATAAATGAGTTCCAATAAACCCCGCCCCGCCTGTAACTAAGTATTTTGCCATAGATTAATTTTTGTTTGTTTAAGTTATTTTTTAGGAAATATTTTCCGGTAATTTGAGTGCTGGACTAATCTGTTTTTTTCGCGAGACAATTCCTGGAAGTATAGCTGTATCCCCTTCAACTGATACGCCAAATGAAAGTGCAATAATATCTTTGATAGTCTGATTGTATGTAAAGACAGTCGCTTCTTCTTTCAAAATATCAATTACGAAGAATAGGACATCATCTATATCGCTCTCTTCGGAAACGATATGCTTGATTGCAGAAATGAGACCGTCTTTTCTAGCAAGGATTGATTCTGGATTTGTCGTCTCAACTAAAGAGATTCGGAAATTCTTTGAACCAACTTCGGTTTTCTTGCTATCAAGATGAATAAGCCCTGCATCTGTAAAATCAGAAACATCGGACTTTGCAGCAAACATTTCGCTGGCATACGCACTTATATCAATGCCGAGCTTCTTTGCGAGCATCTCTGCCACATTCTTGTCGTGGGGAGTGGTCGTCGGAGAGCGGAATTCAAGCGTATCTGAAAGGATACAGGAAAGCATGATACCCATCATGTTTGCGGGCATTGTCTCAGCATGAGTCCCGAGCTGGTCAAAAATAACTGTGGCGGTGGAGGCGTGAGGCTTGAGCGTCACTTCTATCGGGTTCGTGGTTCTGAGCCCGCCAATGAGTCTATGATGGTCAATAATCTGCAGAATGTTTGTTTCCAAGATATTGGCAAAAAGCTCCTGAGGATTGTTCGTATCAACAATCACTACATCTTCTTTTGCTGTTACGGATTCGAGAAGTGCGGGCTCAGGAACTTCCCATCGATTCAAGACGAATGCAGTTTCTTTATTCAAAGATCCGAGTACATACGGTACCGCATCAAATGTCGTATGCGTATTCAAATACCACGCCCACAAAATAGCGCTTCCTGTTGCATCAGTATCCGGAGAAATATGTCCAAAAACTTTTACCATAATGAGTTTATTGTACAATAAAATATAAGAAAAGAAAAGTGAAGGGCCACATACTTTGCCAAATTACTGATTTTTCTTTACCATATGATCTATTGCATACCCAAATGTACCACCCACTTTTTTACCAGGGTTAAATATATTTAGCGGGTCAAATATTTCTTTGACTTTTGCAAATAGAGCAACCATTTCTTTTCCATACATTTGTTCTAGAAATGGCGTACGAATGATGCCGTCATTGTGGTCAGCACTCATTGAGCCACCGAATGTAAATACGAGATTATTTACCAGTCGCAAAACTTCCATAACCTGCTCTTGTGCACCACCCTGCTCCATATTTACAAGTGGGACAAGGCGGATACTGCCGTCGCCGATGTGCCCGGCATAGGTATAGGTCATATCATACTTGGCGAGGATTGCCTCAAGTGCCCGGAGAAACTCACCATAATGCTCGAGTGGAACAATTGTATCTTCAAGGAACGCCATCGCACGCTTGTTAGAGTGTGGATGTTCAAGGAGCATGCGAAAACTCTTGCGTCTAATGAGGAGAAAACTTTCAACCACATCAGGAGATTCAATCCAAAACACCTCCTTCCCCATTCTTTCAAGCTCTTCTTTTGCTTGCCCTGCCTGTACATCGGCAAGGTGCTGTGTATCACCTGCATAGATTCCAAAAACTACCATATGCTTGCCTTCCGCAATGTTCGCTCTTTCTGCCTCAATAGGGTGGTATTTTTTTGCTAGGTCGTAGGTGTGATGATCAAAAGTTTCGCACACATCAGGATTGTGGCGTAAAAAAGTTTTTACAACTGGGGTCAAATCAGAAAGACCTAAAATCGGAACAACAATCATTCGTGTCGCTTTTGGGAAATTTACAAGACCAAGCTCTGCTTTTGTAACGATACCAAGACTTGCTTGTGACCCAATAAAAAGTCGTGCCATATTGAAATTAGACTGATCGGCATTCCACAAATCCCAGAGTGGATAGCCAGCGGCGTTTATCTTTACGCGCGGATGGTTTTTATCAATTACATTCCAATTTTCATAAATGAGTTTAGTGACTTCGCGATAAAGTTTTCCCTCAAATGTCGGAAGTGCTTTCTTTTTCTCAAGTTCCGTGACTGTGAGTGGGCCAAATTCATATTCATTACCATCAGAAAGAAGGACTTTGATTCGCTTAATATTAGAGCTCGTTGGACCATACTTCACAGATTTTTCACCGGATGCATTGTTGCCAATCATCCCACCTATTCCGCAAATATCTCGCGATGAAGTATATGGCGCAAAAAATAAATCCAAATGATGTGTAGCTTTTTCAATATCAACATACATGACACCGCTCTCTACCCACACCGTTCGTGTAGTGGTATCAACTTTGTCGATACTATTAAAATAGCGCGTAAGGTCAACAACATAGCTTTGAGTGAGTGGCCCTCCCGACATGCAAGTACCTCCAGCACGAGGAGTAAGTGACACTGAAACCCCCTCTCTCCTTTTTTCTGATACAAAATGTACAAGCACTGAAAGGTCAGCAATGTTTTTAGGGTAGATGACCGCCGTCGGAGTTACCTCAAAAATACTTGCATCGGTGCTGTATTTTTTTAGTGTAGGAGATGAGACATCAACCTCTCCCTCCATAATCAATTTTATAGCTTCTTCGGCGTTCATGTAATTACGGTGAAATTAATATGATAATGAGACTCTTTTAAAGTATATCATATAGAAAATAGGATCAGCCACCATTTATAATATAATGTAGTCATGCCAAGAATAGACACCGAGGGTTCCCCTCTGTATCTATTTGTATTGAACGCTTCGCTTCATCTAATTTAAAAATATAAAGTATTTATTAATTTGTTGTAAAATTACAACGTCGAAATCTGCTGATTTACGACGCGATTTCGAATCAACAGATTCATACTGGGTACGAATCAGCAAATTCGGTCCAAGACACGAATTTGTTAATTCATGGCTCTGCCATAAACGCTAACTCAAATTCCTTCTTGTGTTTTTGTCAAAACATCCGCGAAGCGAATTCGAGCTTTTTTGTATTGAACGCTTCGCTTGCAAAAAACTCAAATTCGGCTACGGGACTTGGAATCGAACCAAAATTACTGCTTTCAAAGAGCAGTGTCCGACCATTAGACGATCCCGTAATATATTAACTTAATAACAAACATAACAAATGTAGTGTAGCAAATTATTCTAAATTTTTCTACTCTTTATTTTTTCTCCCCTATTATGCTTACCAAGGCAAGCTCAAGTGGAAGAGATGGAATGTAAGCTCCTGTGGTTTTCTCGTATGCAGTAAGAAGTTCAATAAGTGTCTGTGAAGAAAATGATCCGTCGTGCTTTGCAAGTTCACTAACAAAAGCGAATTCTTTTTCTGACAAATCACCTTTGATAATTGCTGGAGCTCCAAAGCGAACGAGAAGTATCGCCCGAGTGGTGTGTAATATAAGTTTCAAAAAAACAGACATATCAATATTTTGACTTGTTGCTGACTTCACAGCTGTAAGTCCCTTGTTCAAATCTTTTTCTGCTATAGCAGAGACAACATCATGGACCATATCTATTGCAGGAGCACCTGTCACAAGCCTGACCTCTTCTTCTGAAATTTTTTTATCCTTACTATATGACAAAATTTTCTGCACAATCCCAAGGGTATCACGAAAAGACCCATCTCCAAGTAACGCGATAAGCTCTGCAGAAGCGTCATCTATAGTGTAGCCTTCTTTCTTGGCCACAGTTATTGCCAACCTCTTCAAAACTTCCTGACTTGGCTTTTTAAATGTATAAACCTCGCATCGTGAAAGTACTGTGTCCAATATCTTGTGAGTTTCCGTAGTGGCTAAGATAAAAACAACATGTGATGGTGGCTCTTCCAAAGTTTTCAATAATGCATTTGAAGCAGATTTGGAAAGCATATGTACCTCGTCTAAAATATAGACTTTATATTTTGAATCAAAAGGAAGTGTACTGACGGATTCATTCAAAATACGAATTTCATCCACACTGTTATTTGAAGCGGCGTCAATTTCATAAATATCATTTTTACTTGTGCCTATTGATTGAGCAAATATTCTAGCCACCGAAGTCTTTCCTGTGCCACGAGTTCCAGCAAAAATATATGCGTGAGAAATATCTCCAGACTTGATCTGAGCTTCAAGAACTTTGACCACATGGTCTTGCCCTATGACATCCTCAAATGTATGCGGTCTGTATTTTCTATATAATGCTTCTGACATAGCTCTAAGTATACCAGAGAAAACAAAATGAAAAAAATACTAAATAAAATCTTTTTTAGATGTCTAAAATACTTTGAATTACGAAACTCTTTCTCATCATATCTTTTTCGGAGTACGGATATTTTTCTGGTGAAAAATTCCTCAAGTCTCGGCTACCCGCCTTGCGAAGCCTCCTTAAAAGATATGATTTCAACGAGTTTCATAATTCAAAGTAAAATACCCTTATTTTCCAAGGTTTTTAAGAAATGTCTCAATAATCTCCTCTACCTTCGTAGCATTCTCTGCTTCCATGAGTTCCATACGCAATTCTTTTGCGCTATCAAAACCACCGATATAAGCTTTAAAGTGCTTTTTCATAACTGCAAAGTTTTTTCCACAGCCGACAGGTGGCTTTGGACCGATAATTTGTTCAAAAAGTTTTGTATGCTCCACTAATACGCGAAGCTTTTCTGAAATTGATATTTCACTTGAAGGTATCCCCGAAAAAAGCCATGGGTTGCCAAAAATCGCACAACCAAGCATTGCACCGTCTGCACCAGTTTCTTCACAAAGTTTAATACCATGAGCGACATCCAATACATCGCCATTACCAAAGATAAGTGTATCCGGCGAGAGTTCGTTTCTGATTTCAACCGCGCGTTTTACATGTTCCCATCTCGCTGGCACAAGCGACATTTCTTTTCTGGTGCGCGCATGAATAGTCACAAGCGCTGGCTTGGTTTCAAGGATTGCAGGAAGCCATGTTTCAAGTTCATTTGTATTGTACCCAATGCGAGTTTTTACAGAAACAGGAATTGTTTTACTTTCACTTGTCGCACCACGCATTGCCGCGCGAATGACCTCTTGTGCAAGTTTTGGATTTTTTATATGTGCCGCTCCCGCACCCTGCTTCTCGACAGATTTGTCGGGACATCCCATGTTGATATCAACACCATCAAAACCAAGCTCAAGCGCAAGTCGTGCAGCCTTCTCCATCATTTCGGGAGAGCTTGTGAAAAACTGTGCAATGACTGGACGCTCGATTTCGCTGAAACGCAAATCATTAATGAGATGTTCATACCCTCCTTTGAAAAGTCCGTCCGCAGAAACAAACTCTGTCCAAGTAGCATCGGGAACGCCGTATTTTGCAATGATATGTCGAAAAGCCGCATCAGTAACATCCGCCATTGGAGCAAGCACCATAATCGGTTTATCCTCTTTCTCTTTTTTTAATTTCTGCCAAAAGTTCATTTTCACAGCATAATATAAATACCAAAAAAAGTCACTAAAAAAAATAAAATTAAATGGTGACTGTCCCCCCATTTTCTCCTCGATTTTTTATTCCTACTAACTCAGGCCAACCTATCCAATCTTTTTTATAAGACCTATTAGGACTTGATGGCCAATTAAGGTGATTTTTCCTTTCTAACAAATACCATTTTTGAACACCACCTTTTCCGGGATAAAGAATTCTCACCTCCTCCTGAAATTTATCAAACGATAGTAATATTCTTTTCTCTATTCCTAACAATTCAGGAAAACCTTTCCAACCTTTATCTTTATAAAAATCATAAGGACCTGATGGCCAATTAGGGTGATTTTTCCTTTCTAACAAATACCATTTTTTAACATCACCTTTTCCGGGATAAAAGCCTCTCACCTCCTCCTGAAATTTATTAAACGATAGGAATATTATTTTCTCTATTCCTACCAACTCCGGCCAGCCTACCCAACCTTTTTCTTTATAAATTTCATTCGGATTTGATGGCCAGTTAGGGTGATTTTTCCTTTCT
>JBCLGS010000020.1:0-9663 GCA_039740895.1 Parcubacteria group bacterium | reverse complement strand
AAATATTTCCACAAAATAGTATTCATGTGGTATCCGGTGGAGCTGAATTAATAAAAAATAACGGGCAAGTTATTTATGCTAATTATCTTGATGAAAAAAATGTCGATAAAATTATGAGTTATATTTATTTAACAAAAACTGAATATTGTTTAACCTATAACGACAAAGTGTATGGGTCTAAAAAAATATTAGAAATGATATCAAAACACAGATGGAATATTTCTACTTCATCTAAAATTAGTTACATTGATTGGTCGAAAATTCCCATGATATCAATGTTTAATATAAATGAAAATACCAAACAATTTTATAACTCAATCGGGGGAATATTGGTTAAGGAAATGCGTGGATCAAAAAACGAGCTATATGTTGATATAACAAAAAATAAAGTCAATAAGTTTAAAGGGGCATTAAAGTGGTCTAAAATTAATTGTTTAAATATTTCTAATGTGGCTGCATTTGGGGACTCCGAAAATGACATCGAGTTACTAAAGGGGGCTGGGCTCGGCATAGCAATGGGTAATTCAAGTAATAAAGTCAAAAAAAATGCTGATATTGTTATTGGTGATAATTTAAGTGGTGGTTTAGAAAGTTTTCTGAACCAATTAATAACATCGGCAATAATTAAAGACAAATAATAACTCATAATCATGACTAAACTAATGTGTTGGAATATATTGTGATGCGTTTGTAAATAATTGAAAAACAACTTTCCCCACAAAAATGCTCGAGGTTAGCCCAATAAACCCAAATGTTAAGACTGATCATTTTTTCCATTCAAAAGATATGTTGGTAAAAAAAACATTTATACCAAAATATAGTTTTTTAGACAAAATATCAGATCACTACCCGATAATTGTTAATTTTGAGTATATCAAAAAATAATCAATTATTTTTTGCCCCATATTATTCCACCGAGATCATGCTGACCGGAACGGAGTACAGACCAGCCGATATTCCTAAATCCGACCTTCTTAAGCATTGATATCCATTCGCTTCTTTTCACAAAACCTCCAATATCCCACCATCCATCAAACATACCGTAAAATATATTAAGTGCCCAAGGTATACCTTGATAGGTAAAAGGCTCACCCTCTGCCAACACAAAAGTTCCACCGTCCGCAAGAGCATTTAATATGTATTGTAATGTCACCTGTTTATCCTTAGCACAATGAATAGCATTCGTCGCAAATATCACATCAAAATTTCTTACAGAAAATGGCTCATTAAAATCTAATTTAATATAACTTCCTTTTGAAAATCGTGCATTCAGATCTTCTCCCAGATCAGACCTAATAAACTTTTCGTCTACACATTGCTCGAGTAAATTACTAGTATTTCCAACACCAGCTCCAAGTTCTAGTATCTTACCACTAATCAGATTTCTTTTGTTCAAAAAATCTGCACAAAGGATGGCATACTGATTCATTGGAAATTCCATCATCAGTCTCCTCCAAAGCCCTTTGTGTTTTTGCATGAGTGATTCACCTCTTAATCCATCGAATAAAATACTATCAAGCTCAGCTTCAAAAACATCCAATGCTTGTGAGATTGACCCCGAAATTTCATTGCCTAAATTATTTTCCTCGGTAACTTCTTGTATAGCAAGTGCTTGTTCAAATATATATTTCACTCTTGTTTCAGACTTTGAATTAATACTGTGTTTACTAATTTTACGTGCAATCTGACCACAACGGTCAAGTAAGGTGCAATACAATTCCTGATTTATACCACGACTAACTAGAGCATCGCCCATTTTCTTACGTTGGGGTTTCCCAACAGATGTTCTAGAAATTATCCCTGTTTGAAATGCAACAGGACGATAATGAGAGGATTTAAGTAATGAGATCAATCTATCAATGTCTTCAGTCTCAGCATATATACCAATGTCGTTTGAAAGCAAGTTATTTTCTACAGAAACCGAAACTAAGGGCATCTGCAATCCAACATTTCGCCAATGCTCCTCAATGTCTTTGGGATAAATAACCTCCCCGCCGCGATTAATAATTTCTTTTTTTCTGCCTAGCAATACTAAATATCCATTTCTTATTGTTCCAATATCACCGGTTTTCAAAAAACCATCATCTGTAAAAGTCTCCACTGTCGCCTTGTCATTCTTCCAATAGCCGGTCATAACATTATGACCTTTAACAAGGACTTCTCCGTCATCTGATATTTTTGTTTCGGTACCTTCAATAGGCAAACCAACTGGTGGAGTGTTGTTTATATATTCTTGAATAAATTCTCCTTCGTTGAGATATGGCATTACAAATGAGAAATTAACTGCTTCGGATAATCCATATCCTTGAATTAGTTTTGGGCCATATAAATCATAAAATCGTTTTGCCAAGTCCGCAGTCAGGGGTGCAGCCGCAGTAATGAAATAATCCAAACAATCAGGGAGTTCGGGTTTCCCCTGTATAACCTTCTCAAGTAAAGCAGGAACAATTGAAGCTGTACGAACATTATGAGTTTTTATCAGCTCAATATAATCCTTGACTGAGAATTTCTCTAGAAGCAAAAAAGGTTGGTTGTAAACAATCGATCCAATAAGAGACATACATAGGGCATTGCAATGATATAAAGGTAAGCATGTTGCGTGAAGTTTTCCTACATCAAATCCATGAAGTTTTCCTACAGCTTTAGCATTATCAACTACTGCTTCTTTTTTCAACAAAATTCCCTTTGGATCACCAGTCGATCCACTTGTGTATATGAGTAAAAAATCTCCCTTTGATCTGTGGGACATACATAAATCTTTTCTAAATGAGTCTGCTGTGATAACAGCAAATGCTTCACTGTGCTTTATTATAGAGTCTATTTTTTCTTTTGGTAACTTTGGATCAATGGGGACAGCCACCAAATCATTTAAAAAACAGAATTTTAATATATTTGCAAGCCTATAACTATTTTCTAAAATGATAGCTAATCTAGCCCCTTTAGGTAACCCAGTCATTAATTCTAAATCATTTAATTTTTTTATTTGTTCATAATATTTCATGTTGGAAAAAATAAAGGAGGGTAAGAGCAGGTCTTACCCTCCGCGATTACTTAGTCCTAATTTCAGGTTTGAACTTCGCACTCACTCCATCAACGATAGTTCGATTGATCATCGGATGGTCTTCATCCGTCATTCCAACATCGCTGTCCGGATGGAATGCAATAACATCCATTTTTTGATTATCTGTGTTAAAGCTGTGAACGCTTTCCGTTTTAATGATGAAGACATATCCCATCACAAGCGGTACCACCTTATCTTCTTCAGGAACCACACACTCACCTGATCCACGAAAGACGATTCCTGTACGGACCGAAGGGTGAGTGTGTGGCGTCTGTCGGATTCCTTGCGGGAAGTGCAGATGATTCAAACAAGGATCGCCTTTTCTCACTGGAGGAATGAGAAGTGTGTCGGTGCATCCGTCAATATAAAGAAGTCTTCCCTTATCCTCAATCGGTCCACCAAAGATATTTAAACCCTTGTAGTTGTGTGCGGAGCTGACCATTCCTATGCCATGGGATTGGATAATGGCAGGCCCGATGACAGAAAAGAAATCTCCTGTCAGTAAATGTCGCTTCCGAGATTGACTGGAAATCCTGATCTCTCCAATCAAGACAATCCCGAAATGAGTGTAGCCTTCTGGAAGATCAACTCGCGATCCGGGTGTAAACCCATAAACTAACGTGTTGAAGTTTCCGTCGTCGTTTTCATGGAGAAGTCCTGGCTCCAATTTTAGCGTTAAAATTCCTTTTGTGTTCATGTGAAAGTCCTTTTTCGAATGTACAATTTAAAAAACTCACAGTAAGTTTTCACTGGTAAAAATGATATCGTACTTTAGCAACTTATGCAAGTTTTTGTATAAGTCCACCCATTTCTGCACTCTCTCGGTAAATTAGTCTGATAATGACTTGATTGTATCATAACCTGAATCGGTGTCATTTTGTTGTAGAGTGAGTTCAACAAT
The DNA here is from genome assembly GCA_039740895.1 of Parcubacteria group bacterium. GTDB lineage: Bacteria > Patescibacteriota > Minisyncoccia > Phycocordibacterales > DATDWN01 > JBCLGS01. Next base: position 5,701 of record JBCLGS010000020.1, on the reverse strand, counting down.
CAATTGCAACACTTGTATTTAGAATAATAGATTAAAAGAAAAAAAGGAAGACTACATAGCCCTCCGTGTCTCCGCCGACAATATGCCAAAACTAATCTCTGATGTAACCAGCAAGTATTCTGTACTAGATATTGATATCAAGCTAATACCACTGGAGGATATTATTGAAGACCTATTCTCCTCGCATTAATTTGTTATTTAACTCTCACCTCAATCGCGTAAATTCCATACTTCGGAATATTTTCTTTGTATTCAGGAAAAATTGTATTGTATCTCTCTGTTGCTTCTTCAATTCCTAGCCCACTAGATAATGTATTCCTTGTTCCTTCCGTTTCAAGCATAATTCGAATATTTGAATAATTTGTGGTTCGTAAAACATCTACAATCAATATATCTCCATTTGTATTATTGGTAAATGTTAAAGTATCGCCCAGTTCTAATTTATCAAAAGGAGTAGTGTCCCAACTAGTTGGAACACGAGTTTCAATTTTCTTTGTGCCAGCCTTTATTGCCTTAAAAGGCCTATCATTTAAATTTAAATTATAATTCATTTATTTTGGATAAAATGTAATCGGCTGTTTCTTGTGGTGTTTGATTGGAATTATCTATTATTTCTCCAAATGCCGGGCTTGCTATGCCAATATTATAATGATGTTTAATTCTATTTTTTTCTTGCTCTGATAATTCCCTTTCCCCTCGATTTATTAATGCATTCTCTATTTTTGGAGACAAAGTGAATACCCGTATCTTTTGATTGTATTCTTTCAAATTTTCCATCATATAATCGTAATTTTTCTGAGATAGTGGATATGGAACGATAACCCCAATTCCTCTGTTGGAAAAATTCCGTATAATAGAAACTGCATTTTCTAAATTAATAGGTACGGCTTGATCAATCGGCATCCACTCAATCATTTCGCGAATAGCATCAATTTCCATCAAAGCATAATTTGGTAACTCTTTCGCTAGTAATTTTGCAACTGTGCTTTTTCCTGCATTTATTGAACCATTTAGAAAAATTATCATGTATGTATTATATATTATTTCAATTTATATACTTCAAACATTATACAGCAAAGAAGAAAAAAGGTTTGAATAAATAGTAACGAGAAAGTGCTCCTCATGGAGCGCTCTTTTATATCCGCACACTAACTTTATTACCTGCCCATTATGTATAAACTTTGACAAAATTAGTGTGTGGATAAATTATTTGATTGAACTTATTGTAACTTTGAACCAAGGCTGTCGGTGTCCGTTTTTCTTGAAATATCGGCTTTTTTGTTTGTATTTAATGACATCAATTGTCTTGTTTCGTCCAACTTCTGAAAGAATTCCTTCTACTTGAGCTTTTGTAATATAGGGTGTTCCGATAGTAGTGTCATTTCCGTTCTCAACAAGCATTACCTTGTCAAATACAATCTTGTCTCCCACCTTGAAATCACCGGTGATTTTCTCAATTTTGACGGTGTCTCCTGCTGAGACCTTATATTGCTTTCCTCCTGTGTGTATTATAGCAAATTCCATAGTCGTTATAATATACATAAAAGCCGTAAAAAAAGCAACAGTCCAAGCAAAAAATCCAAAACTCTTGGTTTGCAATACCTTTTGAGGAGCACACGATAAGTCTTGCTAGACTTTCGCTCAATCTCGCGCCGTCGCGCTCCGAAGTCTCCTCAAAAGGTATTGCTTCACCGTAGTTTTGGCTTTTTGCTACCCTTTTACCACATTTTTTGGTGTTCCAGTTTCAAGGAAATCGATGATATTTTGAGCGGCCAGTGTGGCCATTTCACTTCGAGTTTTGAATGTGGCTGAAGCAATGTGAGGAGTAATAACCACATTTGAAAGCTCCGCCAATCCTTCTGCCAAAGCTGGTTCTTTTTCAAACACATCAAGTCCTGCACCAGCAATAACATTATTTTTTAAAGCAGAAACTAGAGCATTTTCATCCACCACTCCCCCACGAGAAGTGTTTATAAGGTATGCTGTTGGCTTCATCATGGCTATTCTCTCTGTATTCATAAGGTGTATCGTGGAATCAATAAGTGGCACATGGACTGAAACGATATCGGAATTTTTCAAAAGTTCTTCTGGGGTATCTAAAAATCTAGCATTCAAATCCTTTTCAAACATATCATTTTTCTTTACATCATAATAAACAACATTCATATCAAATCCTTTATGCATTATCTCTGCTACTCTGTAGCCAATGCGTCCAGCACCAAGAATACCCAAAGTTTTTCCTCGCAAATCTACACCAAGGAAACCAAGTGGCTCCCAGCCCTTAAACTTACCTTCTCGCAAATATTTATCCGCTTCATTGACCCGACGGGTCAATGACATAATTAGAGCTACTGTCAAGTCAGCCACAGCATCTGTCAAAGCTCCTGGTGTGTTTGTAATAGTAATCCCTCGCTTTGTGGCCTCTGCAACATCTACATTGTTATAGCCTACCGCATAGTTTGCAAATATTTTAGCACTTGGTACTGCATCAAAAATTTCTGCATCAATTTTGTTTGTAAGAAGTTGAAGTACAGCATCATAAGGTTTAGCTTTTAAAGCTGAAACCAATTCCTCTCTTGTCAGAATTCCATCTTTATTGCTTACATCCACTTCATAACCTTTATCTTGTAGCATTTTAATTCCCACCTCCGCAATTTTTTGTGTAATGAAAACTTTTTTTGACATTTTTTTATTATTTTAAATCTGGATGCAGTTCGAAGGACGGAGTTTTGTTTGCGACGAAGCTGTATAAGTATACTGCTTCTAGAAAACAAAACGAGTACCAAAGGTCAATTTAGAAATATTATCTACGATAATTTTCTTAAATTGCATGATTTTTGTGGTGCAAAAATCAAATGCGCCAGATTTAGGAATTTAGACTATTAAACATTTTTAATTTTTTCAATACTACCTCCTCCACAGCTTTGACGGATGGCTTTAGGAATTTGTATGGTGCAACCTCGTCAGGGTTTTCTTGTAGGCCTTTTATCAGCCCTTGTTTATAAGCTACGCGGATTTCTGTGTTGATGTGAACAATAGCAATACCATTTGCGATTGATTGTTTGAAGTCATCTTCTGAATTTCCAGAACCACCATGTAGGACAAGCGGAACTCCTGTGGCGTCGGAAATAGCTTTGACTCTCTCAATATTCAGCTTTGGATCAACTCCTCCTCGAAGCATTCCATGAAAATTCCCCACTGCTGGAGCTAGCATATCTACACCAGTCATTTCTACAAACTCTTTTGCTTTGATTGGGTCTGTCAGAGACTTTTCATCAAGCAAAACTCCTTCTGGAATAGCGTCCAAAACTTTTGAAGACTTTCCTATGAATCCGAGTTCACCTTCCACCAAAACTTCTCGTCCACAAGCACGAGCATATTCCACACATTGTTTAGCGATTTTTATGTTTTCTTCCCAAGAAATATTTGCACCGTCAAATATGACAGAATCAAAACCAGCATCAATGACCTCTTTCACTCTGTCAAAAGTATATGTATGGTCTGCATTTAGAAAAATTGGATAGTTATATTGCTCCCGAGTAGCTTTCACAATTGCAGCAATTTGAGGAATGCCGAAGAAATCTCTCTCGCCTTCTGACGCACCTATAATAATAGGAACATTGAGAGATTGTGCGGCTCGAAATACTCCCCAAAAAGCTTCCATATTAGAAACATTAAAATGACCTATTGCTACTTTTTTTTCTTTCGCCTCATAAACATATTCTTTTAGTGTTCTCATACATAAAAGTATACCATAACAAATTTTAAATTTAAAATTTGTTATGGTACAATATCTGATATGAAAACAGATATTCTCGCCATAGGCGATATTGTTATAGATGCTTTTATTAGACTTGAACAAGCAGAGGTGAAGTGTGATGAAAATAAAATGAATTGCAAACTCTGCTTAAACTTTGGAGACAAAATTCCTTATGAGTATGTAGAAATATGTAAAGCTGTTGGAAACTCTGCCAACGCTTCTGTATCAGCTGCCAGACTAGGTCTCTCTTCTGGGCTTTTAACATACATTGGAAATGACCAAAACGGAAAAGATTGTGTGGAAGAATTGAAAAAGAACAATGTTGATACGAAATATGTTCGAACGGAAGATGGCAAGAATACAAACTACCATTTCGTTCTTTGGTACGATGTAGACCGAACTATTTTAGTTAAACACGAGACATTCAGCTATGATTTGGGTGAGATAGAAGCTCCAAAATGGGTATACTTGAGCTCAATGGGAGAAAACTCTCTACCATTTCACAACCAGTTGGCTGATTACTTGGAGAAAAATCCAGAAGTCAATTTGGCTTTCCAGCCCGGTACATATCAAATGAAATTTGGCACAGAAGCCCTTGAGAGAATTTACAAACAGTCAGAAATTTTCTTTTGTAATGTTGAAGAGTCACAAAGAATATTGAAAAGACCTGATACGCGAGATTTACCAACACTTTTGAAAGCAATGGCTGATTTGGGACCAAAAATTGTTGTTATTACAGATGGTATAGACGGTGCTTACGCCTACGATACAAGAGAAAATGGCGGTGATATGTGGTTTATGCCAGTTTACCCACACCAGCCGTACGAGCGAACAGGTGCTGGAGATTCATTTGCATCCACAATGGTTTCTGCTCTCGCTCTAGGAAAAACCCTTGAAGAAGCTTTGATGTGGGGACCAATTAATTCAATGTCAGTCGTACAGAAAGTGGGAGCTCAAAAAGGGCTTCTTTCTCGAGAAAAGTTGGAAGAATTTTTGGCAAACGCCCCCGCAGACTATAAACCTCGAAAAATTAATTAGTTGCCAGTGAGACCATACTAACCCGACGGGTTAGTATGGATTACAAAAATTACCACGGTGGTTAGAACGAGTTAAATTGCCTCAGATGCTAGGCGCAGGAGATTTTGTGAGTGAGCCGTACTTTCTGTACGGTGAATGAGCAAAATTAAACTGCAACAACACAGATGAGGTGATTTTACTCGTTCTTTCTGGCGATTACTTTTTTGCAGGCAGACATAATATGCGACTCTCCCATCTCATAGTGTTCCAAAAGCTCATCTGGAGTCCCTGACTGACCAAACATATCTTTCACTCCAATATACTCAATAGGTGTTGGCATATTTTGTGAAAGATATTCAGCAACGGCTGAGCCAAGCCCGCCCGCCACTTGATGTTCCTCTACTGTAACAATAGCTCCGACATTTTTGGCAATATTCATCAAAACTTCTTTATCTAAAGGTTTTACCGTAGCAAAATTCCAAACCTGTACGGACACTCCTTCTTTATTTAATGCTTCTGCAACAAATAAAGATTTATAAAGTAATGCTCCGATAGCGATAATAGCAACATCGGCTTTATTCACTTGGCCGTCCGTAGGATTAGGCTCGCCATAAAAAAGCTGTGCCTTTCCTATCTGGAATGGACTGTCTACAGTAGTCATTATTGGTGTATTTTCTCGCGCTAGGCGAATATAAACAGGTGTGCCAAGCTCTGCAGCTACCATGGTCACTTTCTTTGCTTCAACAGAATCGCAAGGTACAATAACTGTCATGCGAGGTAGTACGCGTGTAATGGCGATATCTTCAATGGCCTGGTGTGTACCTCCATCTGGACCGACAGAAACGCCAGCGTGAGAACCAACAACAATAACCTGTCGGTTGTTGTAACAAATAGTTGTACGAATCTGCTCCCAGTTTCTTCCAG
>JBCLGS010000019.1:0-12035 GCA_039740895.1 Parcubacteria group bacterium | reverse complement strand
ATTGTTGTTCTATGTATCGTTCTTTTTGTTACATTCGCATTCAGAAAAGTTTCAGAGCCCGTATCATCATGGAAGTATGGTGTTGCAACAGTCGTGGCACTTGCTCACGATGTCATCATTCCCACAGGAGTATTTATTCTTTGGAGTCATTTTTATGGGGGGGAAATAGATATGCTTTTCGTTTCCGCCCTGCTCGCTATTCTTGGTTATTCCGTTCACGATACTATCGTTGTTTTTGACCGAGTTCGAGAAAATCTACGACTTGCACATGCATCAAAAATAAAAGAAACATTTGAAGAGACTGTTGGTGCTTCAGTCACTCAGACATTCGGCCGTTCAATCAACACATCCATTACGATATTCCTTGTTCTAGTTGCACTTTACTTTATAGGAGGGGAATCAACAAAAGACTTCGCATTCGTTCTACTTGTAGGTATTATTGCCGGAACATACTCATCTATCTTTGTGGCATCGCCATTATTGGTGACACTTGAGAAAATGCAGAAGTAAGACTTCACAAAAGAAATTAAAAATAACTTGCTAAACGCGGGCGATTTTCGCACTTGATTTTTGCACTACAAAAATCATACATCAATAATTTTTTAGCTTCGCTAAAAAATTTTGAGGTTCAGAAAATCGTGTCGAAAAATGTTTTTGCCACAGGCAAAAACATTTTTCGACCAAGTAGTCGAGACTTGAGGAAGAAAAGATTTTATGATTAAAAAATACAAATGCGAATTCAATCCAACTAATGTATTGCAAGAAATTTCTACGAAATTACTTGCGTGGATAACTCAAAAAATTTTTCAAAATAAATTTTGAAAAATTTTTTGAGTTATCCACACTTTTGTTGAAAATATAATTGTATTTAATTTTTATTTGTTAGATAATTATCACAGGTCGGAACAATAAAAAATATTTTTTATTGTAACTTAAAAAAACAATTTAATTAATTATTTTTAACGAAATAGTTAATCACAAATAACATGGCAGCAAAAAAGAAGAAAGCAGCAAAGAAGAAACGAGCATAATCTTTGCAGTTCTCAAAAACTAATTAGTTTTTCAAAAATCGGCACTATGTGCTGATTTTTGTTTGTTTTGAAAAAGTGCCTTACTATGTTAAAATAGCCCATACATGTTATCTTTTTTAAAGAACATAATTTCATCAGAAACCGATAAGGCATTGAAAAATATAGAGCCAATCGTGGAACAAATAAACGCTCTAGAGAGCGCTATCTCACTGTTATCTAATGAAGAGTTGAAAGCTAAAACTGTTGAATTTAAAAAGCGACTTATGAAAGGCCAAACTCTCGATGAAATTCTTCCAGAGGCTTTTGCTGTAGTCCGCGAAGCATCAAAGCGTACTCGTAATGAGCGACACTTTGATGTTCAGCTTATGGGAGGAGTTATTCTTCATCAGGGTAGTATTGCAGAGATGAGAACTGGAGAAGGTAAGACTCTGGTGGCGACACTTCCGGCATACCTCAATGCTCTTTCTGGTCTTGGTATTCACATTGTTACTGTTAACGATTATTTATCACGACGCGATGCTGTTTGGATGGGAGAGATATATGATTTTCTAGGAATATCAGTTGCAGTTATCAATCACGATGAATCTTTTTTGTATGATCCAAGTCATAGTGAACTTGATAAGGAGAGGGACCAAAAAGGTTCGTTTAAAGTGGTTAATGAATTTTTGCGACCTTGCACCCGTCGGGAAGCATATTATGCAGATATTACTTACGGTACAAATAACGAATTTGGTTTTGATTATTTGAGAGATAATATTGAGTATGAAGAACCACGCCTAAGGCAGAGAGAGCACAACTTTGCAATCGTGGACGAAGTAGACTCTATTTTAATTGACGAGTCTAGAACACCACTTATTATTTCAGCGCCAACGACGGACTCTGATGAACTGTATGTTCGTTTTGCTGACATTTCTACAAAACTTGAAAAAGGTGAACACTATACGGTGGATGAAAAATTCAAGTCAATTTCTTTAACTGACTCAGGAATTTCCAAAGCAGAGGAACTTTTGGGTGTAGATAATATATATACAGAGAAGGGTATCAAGTACGTTCACCATCTAGAGACGGCTGTTAGAGCTTCCGCTCTTTTTCATGTAGATAAAGAGTATGTGGTCAAAGATGGAGAGGTAGTTATTGTCGATGAATTTACGGGGCGACTACAGCCAGGAAGACGATGGTCAGAGGGCTTGCATCAAGCTATTGAAGCCAAGGAACATGTATCCATCCAAAAGGAATCAAGAACTTTTGCATCCATAACATTTCAAAATTATTTCAGACTTTACACTAAACTTTCAGGTATGACAGGTACAGCCAATACTTCTTCTGAAGAATTTTATAAAGTATATAGCTTACGCACCATCGTCGTTCCAACAAATAAACCAATGAATCGCAATGATAAAAACGATTTGATTTTCCAAACAGAAGCAGGAAAGTTTAAGGCTGTTGCAAATGATGTCAGAGAACGCCATCTAAAAGGCCAACCTGTTTTGATAGGTACAGTTTCTATTGAAAAAAATGAGACATTGTCTCAATACCTAAAAGCAGCTGGAATTCCTCACGAAGTTTTGAACGCAAAAAACCACACAAGAGAAGGAGAGATTATTGCTCAGGCCGGAAAACTTGGTTCGGTAACTATTGCCACAAACATGGCAGGCCGTGGAGTGGATGTGAAGCTCGGAGGAAATCCTGGGTCAAAAGAAGATTATGAAAAAGTAAAATCTCTTGGTGGTTTATTTGTGCTTGGTACAGAGAGACATGATGCAAGAAGAATAGACAACCAGCTTCGCGGACGATCTGGAAGACAAGGAGATCCTGGTGAGACACAGTTTTTTGTATCTCTTGATGATAATCTAATGCGAGTTTTTGGAGGAGATGGTGTCAGAACTATGATGAGTAACCTCATGACAAAATCAGGTTTCAAAGAAGATGAGCCAATAGAGTATCGCATGATTACAAAGTCACTAGAAAGTGCTCAGGAAAAAATCGAAGGCTTTAATTTTGACGCCCGAAAACATGTCCTAGAATTTGATGATGTTTTAAATTATCAAAGAAAAATTTTCTACAAGAGACGACGAGATATTTTGCTAGGGAGTGACGAAACTGTAAAGGCTTATATGGAAGAAATTGTCGGCCACGCAAGTCCAGAAGAAAGGTTAGTAATTGAAGAAAAAATTACAAAAGCAGACGCAGATTATTTAAGAGCATTGAGACAAGTGATCCTCCAGACTATGGATATGTTTTGGGTAGACCATTTGGAGATGATGGATTATATGCGTTCTTCCGTAAACCTTCGTGCTTATGGTCAGAGAGATCCACTTGTTGAATACAAGAGAGAGGGGCTGAAGCTTTTCAAAGATATGGAGTTTTCCATAGGTTTAGAAATTTTGAAAATTATTCCCCAAATACAATCAAATGCTGTTTTTGCTAATGAATCACCAAAACTAGTAGAGACTCGTGAGGGTGCAGAAGGATTGACGGTGGAGGCGCAAAAACCAGCAGAAAGATCAAATGTTACACCGACTGGGAAAAAAATAGGTAGAAATGACCAATGTTTTTGCGGTTCAGGTAAGAAGTACAAAAATTGCCATGGAAAAAATGTTTAAGTTAAATTATAATTATTAAAAACAAAACAATGTCAAAATATATTTACATTTTAATAGGTTTGCTGTTTGTCGGCGGGGTTGCTTGGCTTATTATGACACCGGGTAAGGCCGGTGCTCCAAGTAAATTAGATGGTTTTGCACAATGTTTGAAAACAAACGGGGCGGTATTTTACGGTGCATTCTGGTGTAAATATTGTCAATCGCAAAAAGCAGAATTTGGTAGGTCAGCAAAGTATCTTCCTTATGTTGAATGTTCAACACCAAATGGTCGGGGTCTGACTCAAGTTTGTAAAGATGCAGGGATTAAAAGTTATCCGACATGGCAGTTTGGACAAAGTACCACCACTCGTATTTCCGGTAAAGCATCTTTGGAAGATTTAGCTAAAGCTACCAGCTGTATTTTGCCAGAATAATAAATAAATTATGATTTCATCACTAAATACACTAATTGGTTTTGGAGTTTTGGTATCAAATATTGTTTTTGTAATTGTGACAGTGGCGTTTATCGTCTCCGTTGCTTGGCGTAAGAAAGTTTATCTTTTTATCCATTCCTATATTCTAAAAATAGTTTTTTGGAGTGCACTCGTGGCTTCAGTAGGCAGTCTAATTTACTCAAACATAATCGGATTTCCTCCCTGTGAATTATGTTGGTGGCAGAGGGTGTTGCTTTTTCCACAGGTTTTGATAGCTGGGATTGCTTTGGTTAAGAAAGATAAGTCTATAATCCAGTATATTCTGCCCATGTCCGCACTAGGTGCTATTATCGCATTATATCAGTCATTCATTCATTGGGGGTTCGTTTCAGCTTCTATACTGAATTGTACGGCAATTGGTGGAGAATGTGCAAAGATTTATGTAAATGAATTTGGCTACATCACTATTCCATTTATGTCGCTAAGTATTTTTGTTTATCTAATTGTATTGAAGCTAGTGTTTTATAAAGCAAAACGAATCCATGGATAAGAAAAAAATTAAAATAGTTACCCATAGTTCAAAATTTCATTCTGATGATGTTTTTGCTGTGGCTACACTTATGCTTGTTTTGGAAAAAGCTAAACCAGATAATTCAGAAGAATTATCTGGTCGCTCGACCCCAGAGGGGTTTAGAGAAAATGAAGTGGAAGTCATTCGTTCTCGTGATCCAGAAATAATCAAAACGGCAGATTATGTTGTAGATATTGGTGGTGTTTATAATCCTGAAAAAAATCTTTTTGACCACCATCAAGAGGACAAAGCTGGTGAAAGAGAAAATGGAGTACCTTTTGCTTCGTTTGGTTTGGTCTGGAAAAAATACGGAGAAGAATTATGTGGGAACAAAGCAATATCAAACAAAATTGATTTATTGCTCGTGCAACCAATCGATGCTCATGATAATGGAATTCAATATATAAAAACTAATATTTCAAACCTTTACCCATTTGATGTCATATCTTTTGTTTATTCTTTTAGGCCAACATGGAAGGAAGATGATGTCGATATAGATATTGTTTTTATGAAAGTTGTTGCTTTAGCAAAGATTATTTTAGAGAGAGTTATCTTTTGTGCAAAAGATGAATTTGAAGCTGTGAGTATGGTTGAAAAAGCTTATCAAAATACTTCAGATAAGAGGATCATTGTTTTAGACGAGAGGTATCCATGGGAGGAGATTTTAACAAAATATCCAGAGCCACTTTTTGTTGTCTATCCCAAAAGGATTGATAATACTTGGTCTTTAAAAACAATCCGCGATAATTCTAGAGATTTTATCGCGCGAAAGGACTTACCATTAGATTGGGCAGGGAAGCGCGATTCTGATTTAGAGAAGGTTACTGGCGTAGAAGGTTCAGTTTTTTGTCACAATAACAGATTTCTAGCCATGACAAAGACAAAAGAAGGTGCTCTAGCACTCGCTGAAATAGCTTTAAAATCCTAGATTGTTAAAAATTTCAAATATGGATGCAGTTCGAAGGACGGAGTTTTGTTTGTGACGAAGCTGTATAAGTATACCGCTTCTAACAAACAAAACGAGTACCGAAGAAATGCACCAGATTTGGAATTTTTATTAAAGTAATCCTGGAATGTAGAGCATAATCATACTAATAATGATTAGTACAACTAGAACTTTCCACACGGCTTGAATAGTTTTTTGGCTTTTTTTCTGGAATAACATATATGATATAGTTATAAGGTTAAAAGTTTTTAAAGTAGATACGGAATGCATTCACTTTATGAACTTTATAACTTTACAAACTTTCAACTAATTAATCATGCTTGATTCTCAACAAAAACGCAAGGCCAGTCAAATAATGTACCATAAGGTCACTTTGGTCACAATGGCCATTTTTGCGGTCTTTGTTTTGCACTTCACCTGGGTTGTTCACGGAAAAAAAATTGAAAGTGATGAATTGAAGAATACATCTTTGAAGTACAATCAGGGATTAGAAAAAAGGCAGACCGAGCTCGTGGCTCAGACAGAAAGATTGAATACTGAGGTGGGAAAAGAGGCGGAAATTAGATTGAAGTTTAGCGTGGCAAAAGAAAAAGAGAACATTGTTGTCATCGTGGATGATACACCAGCGACAAATACTCCTATAGAAGAGAAGAGTTTTTGGCAGAGAATAACTGATTTGTTCAATTGATTGTTAGTTTATTTTTAGGTATACTTTTCAAATATTAACCAATAAAACAAATGAAAAAAGTAACAATATATTCAACCCCAACATGTCATTATTGCAACCTTGCAAAGGGTTATTTTGATGAGAATGGTGTAAAATACGAGGCCTTTGATGTATCGAGTAACTTGGAGAAGAGAAAGGAAATGATGGAAAAATCAGGTCAGCTAGGCGTGCCTGTGATTTTGATAGATAATGAAATCATAGTTGGTTTTGATAAGTCGCGTTTGGCCGAAATGCTGGGTATTAAGTAATTCCTTTTATTGAAGGAACGCCGTTGTAGTTCAATGGATAGAACAGTCCCGTCCTAAGGGATAGATGCTGGTTCGATTCTAGCCAATGGCACAAGAAATTTTTCACTTTTGTTTTGTTTAAATTTTTGCTAATATAATTATATGACACCAGAAGAAAAAGAACTTTTTAAACGAAGCATAGCCCTTTCGGAAGAGAACAATGATATATTACGCTCTATACAGAGCTCAATGCGTCTAGCACGCTTTATGACGCTTTTGCATTGGGTAGTAATCATTGGCTTGTCTCTCGGAGCTTTTTACTATATTAAGCCGTATTTAGAGTCAGCAATGACTTTATATGGGGGAGCAAAGGGCCAAGTAAATGAGGTTACTAACATCTTGAATACTCTGAAATCATCTGTGGGGCTATAAGAAATTTTCAAATTAAAATTTTAGAGTTCTGCCTTTATAATCAAGAGTATATTTAATGGCTTAAAACATTGCAAAAAGTCCATTTTTTAGTAATATAGATACATTGCCTAGGTAGCTCAGTTAGTAGAGCATTTGCCTGAAGAGCAAAGGGTCAACAGTGCAATTCTGTTCCTAGGCACAGTTAATCAAAAAACCACCCTAGGGTGGTTTTTTGATTAACCTCTTACTTTCAACTTAGTTTGTTTATTTTTATCAATCTTTGGGAGTCTGATGATAAGAAGCCCGTGCTTTTCAGCAGCCTCGGCTTCTTCTACTTCAATTTCGGCAGGGAGTATAATGGTTCTGGAGAATGAACCCCAATATAATTCTTTTGCAAAATAATCTTCATCCTGAACAGTTCTTTCTGTCTCCCTTTTACCTTTAATTATTACAACATCTCTTGTAATGGAGATATCTAAGTCTTCTGGTTTTACGCCAGCCACCATACTTTTTATAATTATTTCCGTTGGTGTTTGGTACACATCCACGGTCAATTGTCCTTCTTCTGATTCTTCATCAAACCAAGCGGGGTCACTACCAGGGATTTTACTTAGAGGTTTACTTTCAAGTTCATCATTTTCCATATCGTCGTCTACTCTGCCACCTCCAGTTAGTTTTTCAAAAAAAGAACGTTTGTCTTTCATAAATGTTTTTTAATTATACTAGCTTTCCAAATAACTTACAAATTTAGATGTAGTTCGAGGCGGATGAGAAAAATAATTGGAGACATACTTGTAGTATGATGACAATTATTTTTTGAAATCCAACAAAGAAATACACTAAATTTGGGGGTTATTTAAATGTTTAACTTTTTCGAATAATAAAAGTAATGTAATAATGCCAATCCAAACGGCGCCAAATATTAATAGAATATTTCTTCCTGGAACTTTAATTATAAGCAAATTAAAGGATGCATGCAACACTATTGCCAATAGTATACCAGTAATTAAATAAATTTTCTTTTTTAAAACACTTTTGAAAAATGATAGACCTAGAAATATTCCAATAGTTCCAGATGAAATAATATGAATAAGGCTAGCTCCGATAAATCTCATATTTCCAGAGATAATTGTTCTCATAAAGTCTCCAGTATGTATTGGGTCTATTAGGAACAAGGTATTTTCCATAGCCACAAATCCTAGTGCTGAGACTACCAGGTATATTATGTTATCCACAGGATCATCATTCAGAGACTTGTTTCGGAGTGCGATAAAGTAAACTATTCCAAATTTAAACAGTTCTTCTAGGGTAGCAAATACGGTAAATGATAAGGCATCTTTTCCTACAACATATGGATAAATAAGTTGTTGTATTGGTAAAACTAGGGCAACGGCGAGCATTCCCCCAAGGAAAGATAGCGTCAGCATTTTTGCGGGCTCTGGGTGAATATCTTCTTTAAGCCAAAACCAAAGCCAGACAAGAGCAGGTATAAGACCCAAGAGAAATGCTAGAAAAAAAGGGTATTCTTGTATAAAAGTGAGGAACATTTTTATTAAATTTACAAATTTGTTGTTATAATTATATTTTGCGGAGCACGGATATTTTTCTGGGTTCCGCCTGAGGATTACCTTACAGGTACAGTACACCTTTCACTTCTGAGTACAGAAGCTCAAGGTCTTGCGAAGCTACGCTTCTCACTACCCGCCTTGCGAAGTCTCCGCAAAAAATAATAATAACAACAAACTTTTTATTTAGGCCAAGATGTAACTATCAATAATTTGGTTTCTTTGTGAGGCATATGTGACCAGATTTCTTCTGTAATAAACGGCATGAATGGATGTAGTAGTTTGAGAGAATTTTCTAGGATGTATCTAAGCATGTATTGGGTTGATGTAACTACAGAGGCATTAGAGTCTTGAAGTTTTACTTTTGACTCCTCTATTATTTTATCAGCAAATGTGTGCCAAACATAGCCGTACAGTTTTTCTGCTGCTAAATAGAATTTAAAATTATCCATATCTTTTGTAACACCCACAATTAAAGACTGGAATTCATCTAGAATAATTTTATCTGACCCTAATATTAACTCTGGTTTCTCACCTTTGTATTGTTCAGTATTACTTAGTACAAATCGAGCTATATTCCAAATCTTGTTTGCGAAGTGCTTGTATGCTTTTATTTTATCTTCAGCAAGGGCTAGGGAAGTCCCAGGAGTGTTTCCGATAACCATACCTATTCTAAAAGCATCTGTCCCGAATTTCTCGGTAAGAATCATTGGGTCTATAACATTTCCCTTACTCTTGCTCATTTTTTGACCTTTTGCATCGAGTACCATTCCGTGAAAGTAAACTGTTTTGAATGGTATTTTTCCAGTGTTATAAAGTCCAAGCATAATCATGCGGGATACCCAAAAGAAAACTAAATCTCCAGCGGTTTCCATAACATCTGTGGGGTAGAATGTTTTGAAATCTTTTGAGTCTGGAAAACCAAGGGAGGCATACGGCCATTGTCCTGACGAGAACCATGTATCAAAAGTATCTGTGTCTTGTCTCAATTCACCCCCACATTTTTTACATTTTATTTCTTTGTTATCAAGGTCTACTATGCCATCACCACAAACCGTACAAATTTTGGCAGGAATAGGTATACCCCAAACTATTTGTCGTGAGATATTCCAATCCATTATATTTTCTAGCCAATGAACAGTTATTTTTTTGTAGTGTTCAGGAATATATCTAATCTCGTTAGAGTTTATTTTTTCCAAAGCTTTTTCGGCAAGAGGTTTCATTTTAACAAACCATTGGTTTTTTATCTGAGGTTCTATAATAGTTCTACATTTATAGCATGTTCGGACGACATGTTTGTAATTTTCGTCAATTTTTTCTACTAGACCTTTAGTTTGAAGTTTTTCGATAATTAAAGCTCTGGCCTTTGAAATATGCTGACCTGCAAACTCGCCAGCAATAGGGAGAAGTTTCCCTTTTTCATCTATAATCTGTTCTTTCTCTAGTCCATGCCTTTCTGCTATGCCAAAGTCTACTAGGTCGTGCCATGGGGTGATAGTCATAACACCCGTTCCAAATTCCATATCTATTGCTTCATCTTTTATAACAGTAGCCGTGATGGGGCCATTTATCCATTCCAAATCTATTTTTTGTCCATTGGTATATTTTGAATATCTTTTATCTGCTGGATGCATTACTACATATTTATCACCAAATTTAGTTTCTGGTCTAGATGTCGAAATAATAAATGGTCCATATTTTAAGTAATATAATTTATCTACTCTTTCTTCGTCTTCTATTTCTAAATCAGAAAAAGATGTTTGATGTTTTGGACACCAGCTAACAATTCTGTTTCCACGATAAACTAAACCATCATCAAACATTTTTTTGAAAGTTTTATAAACTATTTTCACAATGCCATCATCAAGTGTAAATTTCTCCCGTGACCAATCGCACGAAGCACCGATTTTTCTGATTTGAGATTTGATATTTGATGAATTAATCAAAGTAAAATCCATTATTTCTTCATAAAGTTTTTTTGGTTCAATATCAAATCTTGTTCGCCCTTCTTTCTCTAATTTCTTTTCATACACCACTTGAGTTTCAAAACCAGCATGGTCTAACCCAGGTAGCCATAATGTTTTGAAGCCTTGCATTCTTTTATATCGAACCATGATGTCTTCAATAGTCATCACCAGACCATGACCTGCGTGTAGAGAACCGTTGGCATTGGTCGGTGGCATTATTATTGTAAAAGGTTTGGCTTCGGGGTTAGTATTTTTGTCAGGATTAAAAAAACCGCCATCTTCCCATGTTTTGTAGATTTTATCCTCTGTTTCTTTTGGATTGTAGGGTTTCAAAAATATATCGTTCATATGATAGAGAATATCATAAATAATAATGTTGGGCTACATTGGCTAAATTTCATATATCTTAGACATATAAAGGACATGTCTTTTATATTATTTTTTTAAATAACCTTTTTCTTTCAACACAAGATTGGATTATAAAGGACAGATTTTTTACAAAAAAAGATTGAATCCTAAAATATGGCTAATTACAGCCATATTTTATACGGTACTTTTCCTAATTTTAGGTTTCCATTAGCAATTATTTTATCAGTTTTTTTAAGCAGTTCAGGATAAAGTTCAACATTTATATATGTAGCACAAGCAATCATGAGAGCATTATCTGTGGCACAAGAAAGTGTCGGAATTTTTACATCCAAACCTTTTATTTCGTCTCTCAAAGTCATAAAAGCCTCTCGAATTTTCTTATTGGCAATAACACCTCCAGCTATTATGAGTGTTTTTATGTCAGTCTCAATGATCACTTGCTTTGTTTTCGAGAGTAGTACTTCTACCACAGAATCTTCAAATTCACGGGCCAAATCCATTTTATCTGTTTCAGTTAATTCTCCATGGTCACGAATATAATACAGTACAGAAGTTTTTAATCCTGAAAATGAAAAGTCCGAATCATTAGAATGAATCATTGGGCGTGGAAGTTTTGCAATTCGTGGTATGTTTGTATAGCGGGCAATTTCTGCAAGTTTTGAGATTTCAGGTCCACCTGGGTAGGGAAGCCCCAGCATTCTAGCTACTTTATCAAAAGCTTCACCGACGGCATCATCTCGAGTTTGTCCTAATATTTTATATTGACCCCAGTTTCTTATTTCAACAATTTCTGTGTGTCCTCCAGAAATAAGTAAAGCTATCGCAGGAAATTGAATCTTATTTGATTTCTGCAGATGGGGACCATCTGCAGTCCTCTCATTGCAGAAGACCGTCTTCTGCAATGATTGTAGTTTACTTTCTACTTTCAACTTTTCACTTTGAACTCTATCGCTTCCGTTTATTAAGACTGAAGCGATATGTCCCTCCATGTGGTTTACTCCCATAACAGGGATACCCCAAAGTTTTGAAAGTGCTTTTGCAAATGAAATTCCAACCCATAATGTTGGCTCAAGTCCTGGCCCAGATGTAACTGAAATGACATCGATGTCTGGTTTCTTTACTTGTCGTAAAAATTCAAACATCATTTCGTATAGACCATCTTCTCTTAAAAGTATTTTTTTTATTTCAGCCCATATTTCTTCGTC
>JBCLGS010000018.1:0-12101 GCA_039740895.1 Parcubacteria group bacterium | reverse complement strand
CATCGGTTTTGGAAATAGGTGCGAGCTTGGTACAATAGAGACACAAACAAAAACCTGTAAGGGTTTTTTGTTTGTGCCGGAGGAGTAAAAGCGTGTTACGCTTTTACGCAGGGACTTGAAAACCTTTGATAGTTTTTTATGAGCAACGCGAAATAAAAAACAGAAAAGGTGTACAGAATCTGTAAGATTCAAGACTCCCTCCTCCGGCACAATGAGCACATAATATAATAGGATTATCTAATACCATGCACTGTATTAAAAATGTCACCGAGAAAATTTGACAAAAAAAATCACACTATGATAGAATGAGGGTTGATGGTTTTCTGTAATAAATATATGTGTTAAAAAAAAATTAAGGATCTAGACTAGCTAGACATTAATAATCTTCTCTAATAATCTCAGGATATTCTCTTTGTGATTGTAGTGAAAATCACATTCTTTGAGTTCAATACTCATTTACATGAGTATATTTTTGATTTGAATATATTTTTGTCTTTGGTGTGAAGCTTTTTTCTTTTTCCATCAAAGTACAATTCATCCAATTAGATTTCTTCATGAAAATATCTATTTTCATGTTTTTAATTTTTCCAATTCTGGGTTTTCTTCGCAAAATCTTCCCAAGCTTAGTATTTGTTAGCTAGTCTAGAGCCGATAAAATATTTAAATTATGATTTATAATCAAAAATTATTTTTCCCAACTTTTTATATATTGGTTTTTATCTTGGTTGGTATTTTAGTTTTTCATCCTGTTAGTGTTCAAGCGGTCGCAACGAAGCCAAATCTTTTAACTGCTGGAGATTATGTAGTTATTGCTGGAACTGGTATTACTAATACTGGCGTAACCACTATTACTAACGGTGATGTTGGGTCATCTCCGACTACTACTCAGGCTGGATTTGGAACTGTTACTATAATAAATGGAATTAATCACACTACAAACGATACTGCCACACAACAGGCTGTAATTGATCTTACTGTTGCACATACTAATGCTCTTGGACAAACACCAGATGTTGATTATGGAGCTACTGGTGAATTTGGTGGTAGAACTTACTCCCCTGGTGTTTATAAATCAGGTGCCGGTACATTAACTGGTACTACAACTCTTGATGGTGGAGGTGATCCTAACGCTATTTTTATTTTCCAAACAGGTTCTACATTGAGTGTTGCGACAAGTAGTGTTGTGACTCTTATTAATGGCGCTCAATCTTGTAATGTTTTTTGGGCTGTTGGTACTGGAGCAACATTGGCGAACGGTGCAAATTTAAAAGGAACTATTATGACTGCATCAGTCGGTATTAGTGATAGTGGAGCAAATATTGAAGGAAGACTGATGTCTGTTGGTGGCACAATTGGATTGGCTGGTAGTACTATTACAAAAGCACTTTGTGCCCCAACCATCTCTTCTGTTTCAATTCCAAATGTTGCGATGAAAGTTGGTAGCATAATAACTGCAACTATTACAACTGGTACTGATACAGCTACCTATGTTCTTACTTCAGGAACAATTGGTGGCTTTACATTAGGTAATCTTATCAAGACTAGTGCTACTTCATATACTGCACAATTTACCGTTACAAACGGAGGGACAGATGTTGTCGCAGCGGCAAATATTCCAATAGCCAATTTAGTTTTAACTCGTACCGGTGGAAGTTCAAGCCAGACACATTCAACACCAATTTCACAAGCTAATGATTCAATTGATGCTAATGCTCCTTCCGCCCCAACCTCTGTCGCCGTCACTCCAATTGGAGGAACAGTAGTAGCAAATACTTTAAACGACACTAATACAAATCTCACTGCGACTGCCACTATTGTTGCTGGTCAAGCAACTGGCGGTAGCGCAATTTTGAAAGTCGGAGCAACAACTCTCGCTGCAGATGTAAGTATCTCTGCTCTAGATACTTCTGTCACCTTTAACCTAGGACTTGCAAGCACAACAGCTCTTCAAGCGGTAGTTACCACTGGAGGAACTGTGACCGTTACTCTCACTGACTCGGCTGGAAATATTTCAATCAGTGCAGTTGATAATCCGACCCTTACTGTTGATTATATTATCCTTTCCGCTCCAACATCTGTCACCGTCACTCCAATTGGAGGAACAGTGGTAGTGAATACATTAAATGGAACCAATATAAACTTCACCGCAGTTGCCACTATCATCGCTGGTCAAGCAACTGGTGGTAGTGCAATCTTGAAAGTCGGAGCAACAACTCTCTCTGCCGATGTGAGCATCTCTGCTCTAGACACTTCTGTCACTTTTGACCTCGGACTTGCAAGTACGACAGCTCTTCAGGAGGCAGTTACCACTGGAGGAACTGTGACCGTTACTCTAACTAACTCAGGTGGAAATACTACAATAAGTGCAGTTAATAATCCGACACTTACTGTTAGTTATGTAACAATAGGAACACCTACTCCAAACCTTGATGCTGGTGCTTACACCGCTACACAAAATATTGTTCTTACTTCTGCTGGTTCAACCTCGATTAGATATACCATTGATGGAACAACAACTCCAACTTGCTCAGTCGGCACTCTTTATGCTGGAGCGATTAGTCTTACTGCCACAATGACTATCAATACAGTTGGTTGTGATTCAGTTAGTAATATTTCTTCCGTCGTCACTCTCGCTTACACTGTTACTCTACCAATACCTCCTACACCAACACCTGCACCTAGCGGTGGCGGTGGAGGAGGTGGCGGAGGATATTTTCCTACACCAACACCTATTCCAACTCCAGCACCTATGCCCGCTTCCACCCTTGTCACTACTCCCGTCACTGCGACACTTTCAATTCCAGCAGTAGAGAAAAATCAAGCTAAGATTGTATCTGAACAAATGAAGAACATCGTATTACAGAATAAAAAATTAAGCCGTGGTGATAAAAATGATGATGTTAAAGCTTTGCAACAATTCTTGATTAGTCAGAACAAGGGTGTGGTAGCTCTCTCTCTTGAGAAAGCTACGGCTAACGGTATGTTCGGACCTCTTACCCAAAAGGCATTGGCAGAATTCCAGAATAGTGTTGGTATTAAGCCAGCTAAGGGAATCTTTGGAGCTATCACTAAAAACTTCATTAAAAATTTGCCAGCTTTTGCTTCTGCATCAACCCCAACTTTTGTACGAACTCCAACCCAAACTCCAGCGAAACCTAAAAAAGAAAAGACTAAGATTGTATCTGAACAAATGAAGAACATTGTATTGCAGAATAAAAAATTAAGCTGGGGTGATAAAAATGATGATGTTAAAGCTTTGCAACAATTCTTAATTAGTCAGAACAAGGGTGTGGTAGCTCTCTCTCTTGAGAAAGCTACAGCTAACGGTGTGTTCGGTCCTCTTACTCAAAAGGCATTGGCAGAATTCCAGAATAGTGTTGGTATTAAACTAGCTAATGGAATCTTTGAAGCTAGAACTAAAAACTTTATTAAGAATTTGTAGAAGCAGTATCAGTTTGGTATACTATAAAGCATATGGAAAATACATTTACAAATAATCAGATTCCTACGCACTACATCTGCCTTGGTGGATGCAAAGGTGTGTCAAAAGTACCCGGTGTGTGTGGTGCTCCTGATTGTGCCAACCATACGCACGAGCTTGTGCCTTGCGACTGCACCGACGAGAAACACCACGACTTTAAAATTACGGCAAAAATAGACGCATAATATTGGTGAGATTTTTCTAAAGCCATGATTTACCAATCATTTTTAAATAACTTCTTTTGTTATTTTATAAACATCACCAGCGCCCGTTATTAAGACGATGGCATTTTTGTCCAATTTTTTTATTATTTTTACACATTCATCAAAATCTTTGACATACAAAGCACCGCTTCTATTTTCATTTATTTTTTTTACCAACATTTCAGATTTCATAGAGTCATCAAAAATTTCTCTGGAGGCATATATCGGCAAAATATATGTTTGGTCGGATTGGGACAAAACTCTGGCAAATTCATCTATCAGTAATTTTGTTCGACTAAATAAATGAGGCTGAAAGAAAATAATACATTTTTTATCTGGAAACATTTCTCTTACTCCAGAAATAGTTGCCTTAATTTCTGTGGGATGGTGTGCATAATCATCGTATATTTGAGTCCCGTTTTTTGTTATTCCAATATATTCAAATCTTCTCCATGTTCCAGTAAAGTTTTCTAGCGATTTTTTTGCTTCAGCTAAATCGATTTTTAAATAATCGGAGACTGCAAGCGTTGCAGAGGCATTTTGTTTGTTGTGTGTACCTGGAGATTTTAGAATCATATCCTTATCGTAATATTCTAAATAATCTATAATCTTACACCTTAATCCATTTAGGATTGGTTTTAGATTGGCATCATGTTTATTACAAATTATCACGCCATCTTCGGGAATTCTTTCTGCAAGCTCTCTAAATGCAGATTGAATGTCTGAAAGGTCTTTATAATAATCTAAATGATCTGTGTCTACATTTGTGATAATTAAAATTTTTGGATACAGATTTAAAAATGACCTCCTATATTCGCAAGCTTCAACTAAAAAATAATTACTTTTACCTACAATAAGGTTACTGTCACTATTTTTCATAAGACTTCCTACTATCACTGTTGGGTCAAAATCCGCATCCAGCATAATTTTTGAAAGCATTGCGGTGGTTGTAGTTTTCCCGTGAGTACCAGACACAGCAATCGTAAACATATTTTTCGATACTACGGATAGCATTTGAGGGTAGGAGAGCATATGAATTCCTCTTTTTTCAGCTTCCATATACTCTGGATTATCTTTTGGAATTGCTATGGTGTAAATAACCAAGTCTACTGATTGGTCTATATTTTCTGCACTATGTCCCGTGAAAATTTTTATTCCGAACTCAGATAATTTTGTCGTGACAACTGATTCAGACATATCGGATCCAGAAACATTCTTGCCATAAGTTTTCATCAGTCTGGCTATGGCAGAAATGCCAATGCCTCCGACACCGATAAAATGCACTTTATTTATTTTGTCTAAATTTATTTCCATTTGGTTAAAAGTTTTGATAGTCTTTTCATTTTTTACATCTCGTTAAGTAGTGTCACATCCGCACCTATAGCATTCAATCTCTGGGCGATGTTTTCATATCCACGGTTGATGGCATAAACATTACGAAGTATTGATGTTCCTTTTGCTCCAAGCATGGCCACAAGAATAATCATTGCGGGCCTTAGAGCAGGAGGGCAGACTATTTGGTTCGCTTTCAATTGTCGTGGGCCGTTTACAAAAACCCGGTGTGGGTCGGCGAGGACAATGTCTGCTCCGAGGCGATTGAGTTCAGTAAAATATAATGCACGATTTTCCCACATCCAATCGTGGATAAGTGTTGTCCCTTTAGCCACTGTAGCAATAGGAACGAAAAAAGGAAGGTTGTCGGTGTTTATTCCAGGATACGCGGAGGCGTGAATTTTGTCATTTATGGCTACGAGTTTGGATGGTAGAACTGTAATATTACATAGACGAGTAAACCCATTTTTTGCTGGATATATTTTTGACATTTTATATTTCAATCCCATTTTTTTCAATTTCAAAAGTTCAAGTGAAAGAAAATCAATCGGACATCGAGTAATGGTCAGTGTTGAATTCGTAACGATGGCTGCAGAAATAAACATCATTGATTCTATCGGGTCTTCACTATTCCAGTATTCAATAGGTCTATTTATTTCTTTGACTCCGTGTACTATCAAAGTGCTCGAGCCGATACCTTCTATTTTTACACCACATTTTTCTAGGAAGAAACAAACTTCTTGAACTTGATAGTTCGGAGGAGTAAATCGCAGTGTTGTTACACCCGGAATAAGGGCCGCTGCAATCAGTAGGTTTTCTGTGGCAGTGTCGCTGGCTTCGTACAAGACAATATCTGCTGGTTTTAGCTTTTTGTTTGAAATTTCATAAAAAAATTCCTTCGTTGTAATTTTTACACCGAGACTTTCAAGTCCATATTTGTGGGCAGAAATAGTTCTCTGACCCATTTTGCAACCACCGGCGTTAGGCAATTTGAAATTTTTCTCAAAATGAATAAGTGCGCCAATAGCCATCAATATTGAACGAATTTTTGCAGCAGATTCAGCATTGATATCATCAAGCTTAAACTTTTTCGGAGGAGTTATTTTGATGGTATTTTTTTCAACCCATTCTACTCTTATTCCTATACTTTCAAATATCTCAATAATGCGAGATATTTCTTCAATGTGGGGAATTCCGTGCAGGGTAGTAGTACTTCTATTTAATAAGGAAGCACAAAAAAGTCCAAGCGCGCCATTTTTTGATGTGTTTGTTTGAACTGTCCCAGATAATTTTCTCCCGCCGACAATTTTGAAATCATCAGTTGAGTTAGAGACTTTTATAAGAGATCTTTCTAAAATAGTACTTATTTTTTGTAGTTGGTCTGCTGACAGATTTTGTTCACCTTTCTCTATTCTAGCAACAGCACTCTGAGAAGTTTTCATTTGTACTGCAAATTCATCTTGGGTCAGACCTTTGTCTTCGCGTATTTGTTTTATAAGTATCCCCAGTTTTTGTGTATGTTTCATATTTGCAATTATATCATATATGATATAATTGCAAACGACTGGTGGGGACAACAATATGATACAAGAAAATATTAAATTAAAAAATTATACGACACTTCGCCTCGGTGGTTCTGCTAGGTATTTTTCAACCATACAGACTGAGAGTGATCTTTTGGAATCCATTGATTTTGCATTTTCCAAAAAATTGCCGATTCTACCACTAGGCGTGGGTTCAAATATAATCGTTTCAGACAAGCTGAAAGATTTAGTTGTTTTCAAAATGGAAAATAAAGGAATTGAAATAATAAAAGAGAATAAAGATGAAGTTTTTATAAATGTATCGAGTGGGGAGATTTGGGACGATTTTGTGAATTTTTCAGTTCAAAGAGATTTTTTAGGAATTGAAGCGATGTCTGCTATACCAGGCACAGTGGGAGCCACACCAGTGCAAAATGTTGGCGCTTATGGTCAGGAAGTAAAAAATGTGATTTCTGAAGTCAGGGGTTTTAATTTAGAAAATAAAAAATTCGAAATTATAAATGCAGACCAATGCAACTTCTCTTATCGTGATAGCGTTTTTAAAAATGGCTTTAAAAATAAATTTATAATTCAGTCAGTTATTTTCAAATTAAACAAAGAAACTCCAATCGTATCAAACTATTCAAATGTTGCTCAGGTTTTAGAATTAGTCAAAAGTGAACATCCAGAAATGTCTGAGCTTGAGGGGGTGAGAAGAGCAATACAGAAGATTAGAGGAGAAAAGCTTCCAAATCCAATGGACATCGCAAATGTCGGATCATTTTTCAAAAATGTTTTAGTGGATAAAACTAAAATTGAAGAGTTAAGGAAGAAATTTCCTGAAATGCCTTTTTTTGAGAATAGAGAGAATTACAAAATCCCTACGGGTTGGCTTATTGAAAAAGCTGGTTTTAATGGTGTTAGGAAAGGTGATGTAGGAGTGTATGAGAAAAATGCCCTTGTGTTGGTCAATTACTCATCGGTTTCTTCTGTGGAGATTTTGGATTTGGCAAACGACATAAAAGAAGCAGTCCGTTGTTTTTTTGGAATTAAGATTGATATTGAGCCAGAAATCATTATGTGATAAAATGGAAGAGTAAAAAACAAAGATATTTTCATTATCCCTTTTAGTACACAAACTTAACACCGCTCAACCCAGATTTATATAAAGTAGTTTGAAAAATAGAAGTATATCTATTAATAGATGGGCAAGGCCCTTGAATACATTGAGTTTGGTACTTAATTTTTATAAAAGGAGTAAAAATTAAAAAACCAAGTATTATTAAAAATAAAAAGATAAGTTTTCTTATTTTTTGATTTTTAATAAAACCAAGTAAGGCTATAAAAATAGCTAAGATATACACACCAATCGAGCTATGATAGGATGAGACATAAGAACGGCCATCGTCTGCAATAACCCATGTAATCAACATTAATACTATGCTAATTAATAAATATTTTTTATTGTAAATCATAATTTATTTAGATTTTAGACTAACTAAGCGCTAATAATTATTCAATTTTAAGTATATCATGTTTATGATTATAACGGAGCTCGCATTCTTTCAAATGAAGTGGAAAACTTTTTCTAGATACTTTGAAAATTTACCAAGGCTAATCCTTGGTAAAAATAGGATTGATATTGAGCCAGAAATCATTATGTGATAAAATGGAAGAGTAAAAAACAAAGATATTTACTTTATAACTTTTACTTTCAAACTTTTAACTAATTTCCCATGTCACAATTTTTTAATGATTCTATATTTTGGATTGATGTAGATAAAATAAAACCTAACCCATATCAGCCTAGGCGGGAGTTTGACCAAATGCAACTTCAGTCTCTGGCAGATTCTATCCGTCAATACGGCGTTCTTCAGGCATTAGTGGTAACTAGACAAGAATTTGAAAAAGAAGATGGAGGTCTTGCTGTGGAATACGAGTTGATTGCAGGAGAGAGAAGGTTGCGAGCATCGAGGCTTGCGGGTCTGACGCAAGTACCTTGTCTTATCAAAGTTGGTGATGAGACAAATGATCTGATGAAGCTTGAGCTGGCTATTATAGAAAACATACAGCGAGAAGATTTGAATCCAGTAGATAGAGCTAGAGCGTTTGAAAGATTGACTATTGAGTTTGGTTTCAAACATGCACAAGTTGCAGAAAAAGTGGGTAAGAGTCGCGAGTATGTTTCAAACTCTCTCCGATTGCTTTCATTGCCACAAGATATTTTGGAGGCACTAAGTCAGGGTAAAATATCCGAAGGACATTGCAGACCGTTAATGACTCTCGGAGATAGACCAGAAGAACAAGTAACATTGTTTAAAGAAATAATGTATAGAAAGCTCACTGTGCGTGAAGCAGAGGCTTTAGGTAGAAGAGTTGCATACGATAAGGTTCGAAATAAAATTTATATTCTTGACCCAGAAACTCAAGAGCTTGAAGAAAAGTTGACTGAAACACTTGGTACCCGCGTTTTAATTGAGAAGAAAGAAAATGGCGGAAAAATTACAATCGACTTCTTTTCTCAGGAAGACTTAAAAAATATTCTTGACCTTATCAAATCAAACAAACCAAAATCTCCAACAGAGATGTTGGATAGACACATTGAAAATAATCCTATTCCTCCGAAAAATCATAACATTCCAGATTATGTTCGAGACCCACATATTGCAGAAATGACCATGGAAGATGTAGAAGGAGAAAAAGAAAATCTAGACGACCGCACACCAGAGCAAATCAAAGAAGAAGAAAACACAAGTGTGGATGATAATATTTATTCCATCAAGAACTTTTCAATATAAAAACTTCCATTAAAAAACTTCTAAATTTGGATGAAATCCGAGGCAGACGAAAAAAATAACCTGAACCTTACTTATCGTAAGGTGAAGGGTTATTTTTTGAAGTCTAACGAAGGAGTTCGCTAAATTTGGGAGTTTTTTTATTTTTTTTCTAATGCTGTTCTAATATGGCGCTTAGCCATCATAGTTTTGCAGTACTCAAGCCATTTATGACTTGGCTTTGCTGTTTTTTTAGTTTCAATTTCTACACGGTCACCATTTCGTAGTATTGTGCTGATAGCGATAAATTTTCCATTTACTTTGGCACCAGACATGTGGTTTCCAATATCTGAGTGGATGCTATATGCAAAATCAACAACAGAAGAACCTTCTGGTAGGTCTATAACATCACCTATAGGTGTGAAGACAAATATTCTTTCTTCAAAAAAGTCATTTTTAATATCTTTTATGAATTCTTCATCACCTGCACCTTTTTGATATTCAACGAGTTCCTTAATCCAATTTGGAACATCTTCCATCTTGGAAACATCATATACTAAAGCATTTCCACCCCATTTGGTACTTGAAGGAATAATCTTTCTGACCCAATCTAAACTTGGATTTAATGTCTTCTTCTTTTTATCTTTTATGTTTTGATTTTGTTTGTAGTTGATATGTGATGCGATACCGTATTCTGATTCTTGGTACATCTCTGGTGTTTTTATTTGAATTTCCATAATCCCACCATCACCAGTAAATATGGTTGTGTGTAAAGATTGATAGCCGTTTGGTTTTGGAGAGGCAATATAATCTTTGATAGTTCCCGGTAAAGGTCTCCAGTTTGAATGTATGATGCCAAGCACTCTGTAACAGTCCGCGACTGTAAGCACAATAACTCGAAGAGCAGCGAGGTCGTAAACCTTTTCAATATTCATATCTTTTCGTTTAAGTTTTCGGTACAAGCTGTACAAACCTTTTGTACGATAATCCATTTTGAAATCTATCATTTCATTTTTAGCCAATTCTTTTTTCAAAGACTTACTAAATTCCTCCAAATGCTCAATTTCAATATTTTGTCGTTGTTTAACCAAATCAGTAACTTCTTTGAACTCCTTTGGATAAACATATTTAAAAGCTGTATCTTCCAGTTCACGATTTAGTTTTCTTATACCCAGTCGGTAAGCGATTGGGGAGTATATTTCCAATGTTTCTGTGGCGATGTGGAGTTGTTTTTCCTCAGGTACAAATTCTAGAGTGCGAATGTTATGAAGTCTGTCGCACAGTTTAATAATTAGGACACGTATGTCTTGCGACATAGCAACAAACAATTTTCTCAAACTCTCATTGTATCTAGATGTTCCACGGTATTTAATTTTTCCAAGTTTCGTTACTCCTTCTACAAGGAATTTAATTTCGTTACCAAATTCCTTTTTTATATCTTCTGCCGTTACTTCAGTGTCTTCTATTATATCGTGAAGTAGTCCTGCGGAAATTGTTGTAGCACTCATTTTTAGCTCGGCGATATTTTTAGCCGTTTCGAAAAGGTGAGAAAAGTAGGGTTCTCCTGTTAGCCTTTTTCGACCTTCATGAGCTTTTTTGGCAAAGTTGTAAGCCTTCTGGATTAGAGCAATATCTTTTTCAGATGAGTGGTGTAAAAGGGAAGTTATTTCCTTTATATCGTACATATCCCTATTGTAGTGATATTTTGACAAATGTATAGTTGATTTCCGCACTACGGAAATCATGCATCAATAATGTTTTGCTTAAAGCAAGAACATTTTGAGGCTATTTCCACCTAACTCTTTTTCACTTTTTTGGCAAATCCGCGCTTCTTTTTTTCCTGAGAAAATATTTCTAATGCACGAGGCAGTTCGATAGTGTAAACATCATCTTCTTTTAGAGATCTGAAATCCTTTTGGTGAACCACATATGGTCCGAATCGCCCCATATTAGCAGAAATAGGTTCTCCAGTTTCTAGGTGTACACCAAGCACTCTGGGGAGTGACAGATATTTTACAGCATCTGCAACAGTCACAGTGGCAGGGTCTTTTCCTTTTGGAACACTAGACATACGAGGTTTTATTTTTCCGCCTCTTCGGCGGGTCGAGGGTGAGGCGACTTTCTTGTCCTTGCTACTAGATGCTGGCTGCTTGCTACTATTTTCGCCAAGCTGTACATACGGACCAAATCTTCCATCCATAAGATAAATTTCTTTACCAGACTCGGGGTCAGTTCCGATAGGTTTGTTTTTTATGATTTCTTTTCCGTCCATACTGAGAGCACCTTCGCAGTCAGGATATTTTACACAAGACAAGAATTTACCGCCACGAGAAAGTTTTATAATCATTGGTCTACTGCAAACAGGACATATTAATTTCGGATCTGCCTCACCAAGATTATTTACTTTTGCAATTTTGTCTTTCTTTTTTACATCAGCGATAAACGGTTTATAGAAGTCCGAAAGCATTCTAGTATAGTCTTCTTTTCCTTCAGCGATTAAGTCTAGTTTATCTTCCATTTCTGCTGTGAAGTCATCACTGATATATTCAGCAAAATTATCCTCAAGAAAGCTTGAAACAACATCTCCCGTGTCTGTAGGAATTAGTGCTTTGTTTACTTTTTCTACATAACCTCGGTCTTCAATTGTTTTTAAAATTGAAGCATATGTGGAAGGTCTACCAATACCTCTTTTTTCCAACTCTTTAATAAGTCCAGCTTCAGAATAGCGGTTTGGTGGCTCTGTAGCTTTTTCTTCAGAATGCATTTCTATCAAATCCAATTTTTCTTT
>JBCLGS010000017.1:0-12147 GCA_039740895.1 Parcubacteria group bacterium | reverse complement strand
GCTCCGGTTCCCGGAATGGCCAGTTTCCTATTCCTTTTCTATTATAATATTAATAAAGCCATTCTGTCAAGTAATGGTTTTCTTAAGCATTTTACAGCCACAGAAGGCGGTCTTCTGCAACGCCAGCAAAGGATGAACGGCACGACCGCTTTTATTCGAATAATTCTGGGTGCGTACCTATATCTATAAATACCATAACTTCATTTTCTCTTTTATCAAAAATTGTTCGGTAATTACCTATCACATTAAAACTCCACATTCCATCATATTCACCACTCAATTTGTGGATATTCAAAATTGGATCA
The DNA here is from genome assembly GCA_039740895.1 of Parcubacteria group bacterium. GTDB lineage: Bacteria > Patescibacteriota > Minisyncoccia > Phycocordibacterales > DATDWN01 > JBCLGS01. The sequence goes on along the minus strand of JBCLGS010000017.1, from coordinate 11,842 downwards.
ATAGGATTTTGAATGAATAAATCTTTTCTAATTTTAAATTTTTCCCGTATATTTTTATCTAACTTCTTATAACTTTTTTCAAATCTTCTACTTGATATAAAAATCATGTTATTTTAAATTATCAAGATACTTATCCATTTCTTTCATATCCGTAAACCTTGGGGACAATCCGATACCCTTTTCAATATCTCTTCGTGATTTTAACAATTCACGACCAGTCTTTTTGTTCGGTGTAAGTGTCCCATAGTAGAAGAGTCCCACATTAAACGAGCCGTCAATAAATGACTGTGTGGCGGATTTGTAAAGATCAGAAAGAGAAATGCCTTGTTTCTTCGCCTTTTCTTGAGCTGCCTTTTTAAGATTTGAATCTATTTTGAACATTACTTGAGTGACCATAATAATATAAGATTAAGTATATATATTTAGTATATACTTAATATATATGGTGTCAAGCAATTTTTTATCGACCAAATTTAGGCACTAGCTGGAATGAGTATGTCCATTTTCAATTTCTCTCGTTCCTCACCGAGAAGCATTTCAAAGGTTGGGATTTTGGAGTGAAGAAAAGCTATCACATCCTGAGTAGTGGTTTCATCAATATCTAGCAGTTTATCAAACTCATCTTGTTCTTTAGCTGACAAAATATCTAGAGACCGCACTAAGATAGCTTGAAAGACAAGTTTTCCGATACGCTCAACAGTCTCTGCTTGTTTTGCAGAAGAAAGTGATCCCAGTCCCCATTCTTGTATTATATCTGTTGCTAATGTGTTCATGATTATTTATTCCTTTTTACTTTCTTAAACTCATTCAAAATATTCTCAAGAGCCAGCTCATGTTCAGTCTTACCTTGCCACCAACTACCTATCAACTCTTTATTTATTTCAACTTCTGGAAAACCACTTTTATTTATTTTGCCAGAGGCAATCACTTCTCCACCAAGAAGGACATGTGCTGTTTCAAAATCACCAACTTTTTTGTTTATTATTTCAACCTTCTTTCCATTGTAATAAGTTGCCAACAAAATTTCTTCATTTTCTAACGCCCCTGGAATAACCTCCGAAACATTTGCCTCAGGTTTTATGGGGACATCTAAAACTTCCACTTCTTTTTCCACTACGGCAGGTTCAGCTATGGGAACTATTTCTTCTGTTACAATTTCTGGAACTGCTGGTTTAACATCTGGTGTCCGTTCTTCTTCCACACCAACAACTTCTTCTGGTTGTTTTTCCAAAATTTTCGGTTCAATAGGCGTATTTGCCTGACGAAAACCATAAAGTGCATGCTTGGATGCTTTGGTTATATCCTTAGTTAATTCTGGAAAATCTCCCGCAAGAATATCTTTATAAAATTTAAGTTTTGGACCATTTTCAATCAGCTTTCCTAATTTTGAAACAATCGATTTTTCAGTTGCAGAAAATGCTGACTGAAATACCTCTTCTATTAGTTTTTTTTTCGTTTTCAATAAATATAGCAATGTCAGAAGAATCACTTCCTTCACTTCTCATTTTCCCAATCTTTGATTTTAGTAGCTCTGCGTATTTTTGCCCTGCTTCAACTAAATATTCTGATTTTGCAGGCAAAGGCATTTGCTTATCTGTGCCAAGACTTTCTAATGTAGCAGAATATTTTTCTTTGCCTTCTCTTATTCTTTTTAAATACGCCGAAAAATATTCAATAAATTCTAGGCGTGTCGGTACCAATTCATCATCAATTTTTTCTATTTTACTCTCAACTATTTCTGGTTCGACTTCTGCTTCTGCTTCTATTTTTTTTATTTCTGGTTCAGGTTCTGGTGCTAATTCGGTAGGTTTTGGAACATTTTCAAACCCTGTAATTTTTATAGGAACTTTACGCATATCTCCATCAATAGTAGTTTCAACTTCTTCATGAGAATTTCCATATAAAAGCGCCCTCAATCCTGGTGAAAGATGATTGAAAACTTTTTCAGGATTTTCATTTTGAGTGTCCATAATATATTTATTATATCTCATTTAAAAAATACAAACAATAAAAAATCTCCGAAGTGTTCATAACTTAACGAAATGCGTCAGATTTTGGCCTACAAAAATTGCTGGCCTTGCCAGCAATTTCTTGTATGCATGATTTTTGTGGTGCAAAAATCAAAAGTTTATTTTCGAGACTCAATGATTGTTATAGCTACATTTGGTGGCACCACAGCATAGTGGTCAAACTCCATCTGAGCTGATCCACGGCCCTGTGTCATTGAGCGAATATCTGTTGTATAACCAAACATTTCTGATAGAGGAACTTTGGCATGAATAACTCGTAACATTCCCCTCTCCTCCATTCCTTCAATCTGTCCGCGTTTTCCTGAAAGTGAACCGGTAACATCTCCCACAAATTGTTCTGGCATAATACATTCAACTTTCATAATAGGCTCTAAAATAACTGGTCGAGCTCTCTTTGCGGCATCCTGAAATGCTTGTGAAGCGGCGATCTTGTATGCGATTTCAGATGAGTCCACATCGTGGGAAGAACCGAATGTAAGCTCACAAGAAATATTTACCATTTTGTATCCAGCAACAATACCTCTGTCCATAGCTTCGTGAACTCCCTTCTCAACAGCAGGAATGAATTCTTGTGGAATAACTCCTCCTTTGATTGAGTCAATGAATTCGAAATCTTCATATCGGTGAGTATTTTTTGGAATTTTCGCGCCTTCTTCCAATTTCTCAAGTGGTTTGATTGTAAGCTTAACGTGACCGTATTGTCCCTTACCTCCAGTCTGCTTGATGTATTTGTGTTCTGCTTCTGCTGAACCAAGAATAGTTTCTCGGTATGCAACTTGTGGCTTGCCGACATTTACTTCCACAGAGAACTCTCGCTTCATACGATCAACCATAATTTCCAAGTGCAACTCTCCCATTCCTGAAATAATAGTTTCTCCTGTGTCAGAGTTTGAAGAAATAACAAAAGTTGGATCTTCATCAGAAAGTTTCTTAAGTGCCATACCCATTTTTTCTTGGTCAGCTTTTGTCTTTGGCTCTATTCGGAGAGAAACCACTGGGTCAACGAATTTGATTGGGTCAAGAACGATTGGCTCATTTTCATCGCAAAGTGTGTGAGAAGTTTTTGCTGATTTCAATCCCACAGCTGCGGCAATTTCTCCAGCGAAAACTTTTTTCACCTCTTCTCGTTTGTCGGCCTGAAGTCGAACAATGCGTCCAAGTCGCTCTTTTTCACCAGTTGTTGAATTGTAAATATATGTTCCTGCTTCAATTGTTCCTGAGTAGACTCGGAAGAATGTAAGCTGTCCAACGAATGGGTCGTTTTGTAGTTTGAAAACAAGAGCTGAGAAAGGTTCTTCATCTGACGCATGTCGAATAACTTCTGCACCTGTCTTTGGGTCAAAACCTTTTACAGGAGGGATGTCTAGTGGTGATGGAAGATAATCAACAACACCATCAAGAACAAGCTGTACACCTTTGTTTTTCAAAGCTGAACCAGCATAAACAGGAATAATTTTTACAGCCAATGTAGCTTTTCGAAGTGTCTTTTTCAAATCTGCATATGATGGTTCTTTTCCATCCAAGTAGTCCGCCATCTGTTGGTCATCTTCTGAAACAATTTTCTCAACAAGCTCACCATGATATTTTTTTGCTTCTTCCAAATATTCTGCAGGAATTTCTTCTTCGCGAATTGTCATTCCCATGTTTCCTTCGAAGTAGAAAGCCTTCATTTTCAAAAGGTCAATCACTCCTTCAAATTTATCTTCAAGACCAATTGGAATTTGCATTCTAATAGCATTTTTTGTAAGTCTGTCCAAAATAGAAGCGTATGAGCGCTCAAAAGATGCACCTGTTCGGTCAAGTTTGTTTATAAAACAAATTCGAGGAATATTTCCATCATCGGCATATCGCCAGTTTGTTTCTGATTGAGGTTCAACACCTGCAACTCCGTCGAAAACCACCACCGCACCATCGAGAACTCGAAGACTTCTTTTCACTTCAGCGGTGAAGTCAATGTGGCCTGGAGTGTCGATAATATTGAAACGGACTTTTTGAGAAACATCGACACCCATGTATGTTGGGTTCCAAAAACAAGTAATAGCAGCTGAAGTAATAGTGATTCCTCGCTCTCTTTCCTGTTCCATCCAGTCTGTTACAGTCTCACCTTCATGCACCTCACCTATTTTGTGAGTCATACCTGTGTAAAACAAAATACGCTCTGATGTTGTTGTTTTTCCAGCATCAATGTGAGCAATAATTCCAATATTTCTAACTCTTTCTAGTGGGTAGTCGCGGTTCATAAAAATTTATAGCAAAATAAAAAACCTCTCGGGTAATAATAGAGAAAATATACATTATAAAAGGAAAAATTGCAAAGATTTGATATATCTGTTATAAGGAATAGGGAGTGTCCAAATGAAGAAGGAAGAGGAAAGGTTAAAAGATGATGTGCGTCTTGAAAAAGCTATGAAGCTTTTGAATATCATAGACGCAGCTGAAAAAGAAAATATGAGCGTGATGTTCATTGTTTACGACCCCAAAAAACAAGGAAAAAAAAGTTATCGGGTTAAAATCTAACCCTCGCAAGCCCCGATTCGTTCGGGGCCTTTTTTGTCTTAAAAATACATAGGTTAAACCTATGTATTTTGGATAAAAATTCAAAACTCCCTTGCGGGAGCACCAAGGCGCTATTTATTTTATTTCGCGTGGTAATAAAAAAGAGTCCCGAAGGACTCTTTTTTGTTTTTGTGAGGATTTTTGTTTGAGTTTAGAAACTTCCATAATTTCGCCAAGGTCGCGTATAAAATTAAAAAATAATTCAAGCCATACTTAGTGGTATGGTGAAGAATTATTTTTTAATTTTAGACGATGAGATTGGTGAAATTTGGAAGTTTCTACCAAGCGAAGTGCGCGAAGGCCTTGTTTGCCTCCGCCATCTTATGTGTATCTTCTCTCTTCTTAACTGCCTTACCTTCATTTTTTGATGCCAATAGTATTTCTTCTGCAAGTCTTGATGCAATAGGAGATCCCTTTGCAGAGCGAGCTGATTCAATAATCCATTTCATTGATAAAAATGAGCGTCGTTCTGGTCGAACTTCTCGAGGAATCTGGTAGTTTGCACCTCCAACTCGTCTTGAGCGAACTTCGGTAAGAGGGCCTGTGTTTTTTAGAGCTGTATCAAAAATTTCCATAGGATCTTCCACCTTGGCTTTTTCTTTTATAATATCAAGTGCAGTGTAAACAATCTTTCGAGCTGTTTCCTTTTGACCTCGTTCCATAACGTAATTGATAAATTTACCAACTTTTTCTGAGTTGTATACGTGGTCCTTTCCTGCAATGTTTCTGTTTGTAACTTTTCTTCTCATTTTTTTGTTGTTTTAAATAAATTTTATTTCTTTGCAGCTTTAGACCGCTTCACACCATATCGACTTCGTCCTTTCATTCTCTTCTCAACACCTGTGGCGTCTAACACACCTCGAACGATTGTGTATCGAATTCCAACATCTCGAACCTTTCCTCCTCGTAGTAATACCACTGAGTGTTCCTGTAGATTATGACCCATTCCTGGAATGTAAGCTGTTACTTCCATTCCGTTTGTAAGTCGAACTCTAGCAATCTTTCGAATAGCTGAGTTAGGCTTCTTTGGAGTCTTGGTTGTAACTTTTATACACACACCTCGTTTGAAAGGAGACGAGTATTTTACTGGTCGGTTTGTAAGATTGTTAAATCCGCGTGTTAAAGCAACAGCCCGAGGTTTTACCTTGGTTTTTGTTCGCTTTCTTTTGATTAGCTGATTTATTCGTGACATGTAGGTAGTACTCTAATATATTCCCGCAAAAAAAGCAAACGAATTTGCCACTAGCAAATTCGACCTGCAAAACATTCTTGCTACGCAAAATGTTATTTCATGCACAAATTTTCTGGTGGAAAATTCGTGCATGAAATAATGTTTGCCGAAGGCATAACATTTTTCAGGCTGTTATCACTATACTTTTGATCATATTGCCATCCCGGTTATCAAACCAAATTGAAAAGAAATAATTGGGTACAAATATTGCCAAAGGAAGAAAATGAAAAAAATCAAAATAAATGTTCCATATTGCTCAAGGGTATTTCTGACATTTTGCATACTATATGGTAAGAAAGCAAATAGAATTTTTGAACCATCAAGAGGTGGTATTGGGATCAAATTGAAAGTAGCCAGAACTAAGTTGATTAAAACAATATAAGCAAAGGGCTCAAAAAGCGTAGCTGAGATACCAAGACGGATTATTGTCCCAAAAATCACAGCGATAATTATGTTTGAAAGCGGACCAGCAATGGCTACCATGGCCTCTCCCCATCTCTGGTTTCGAAGGTTGTAAGGATTGAAAGGCACTGGCTTTGCCCAGCCAATAATCATAGGTGAATGTGCAATAGCCAATAGGACTGGCAGAATAATTGAGCCAAACATATCTATATGAGAAATTGGGTTTAAGGTAAGGCGTCCAGCGTTTTTAGCAGTGTTGTCCCCTTGCAGATATGCCACATAACCATGAGCCACCTCATGGATTATAACCGAGAAAATAAAGACTATTGTGGAAAAGATAAATAAAACCATAATTGTTATTTTTTTAAAAACGTCCTCGTCTTTTGTGAAATACAAGATATTTTTTTCTGCCTACCGCGGACTCCTTTCAGTCGGTACTGCGTACCACGCGCTCTCGGCTAGAAAAAAATATCAGCATTTCAGCCAAAAGTCTGCGAATGTTTTTAAAAAAATAACAATTCTGCAGAGGTCGTGCTGTTCTTGCCTTAATACAAACACTATGATAACATACTTTCATTATGGCTAAAACATGTCCAATCAATGGCAAGGGTTCAATCATGGGTGGAGGTTATTCAAACCGAACTCGTGCAACACAGTTTAACCCAACTGGTATGGTTCGCAAGTACCCAAATCTTCAAAAAAAAAGGATTTATATTCCTGAACTTAAAAAATCAATGATTTTAACTCTTTCAACTAAGGCAATCAAGACTATTCAAAAAAATGGTGCTTATATTACCTTGAAAAAAGCAGGTTTGGTATAGTCGCCTCTTCGGCGACCCGCCGATGAGGCGGGAAAAACTGCCCATTCGACAAGCTCAGGGCGGTTTTTTGTTACTTTTTTAATACAAACTCCTTTCCATCAGATTGGAAAGTTATTCTGCCGATTTCATCTGTTCGTAAAATCTGAACTTTATTTTTATTCAAGGTATCCAAAGTTTCTTGGTGTGGGTGTCCATACGAATTTCCTTTTCCAGAAGAAATAATCGCATACTTTGGGGAAACGGCTTTTATATATTCTTCACCAGAACTAGTCTTGGAACCATGATGACCAACTCCTATCATGTCACTATCCAAAATTTCTTTACCCAAACTGACCAAGTAATTCTCCATGGCTTTTGGTGAATCACCCTGAAAAAGTAGGCTCGTATCCCCGTACACCAATCTAGCCACAATCGAACCCTTATTTGAAGAAAGCCCTGATACATCGCGATCTGGAAAAAGTATCTCAATATAAGCTCCGCCACCAATATCAATCACCTGCCCACGACGAGCAACAATATCTGGAATTTTTTTCTTAGAAATTTTCTGTTTTAGTATAGCAAAAGCCTCAACCTTTGTTATTGTACCCGACTCCATAAAAACATCTACCGTGAACCTATCAAGAATAGGGATGAAACCTTCGTAATGGTCCTTATCCGGATTGGTCACAATAAGCATATCTATATGTTTGTCATACCAAGGTAATACTGAGGAAATTTCTCGCATCAAAGTTTTATTTGGACCGCCGTCAATTATGACTTGAACCCCTGTTGGCGATTCAATGAAAGTAGCACTACCCTGACCAATGTTTAAAAAAGCTACAGTCAAAATTCCATTTCTATTTTCATGAATTATCACCGACCAAAATAAAAGTGAAAGAAATATTAAAAATGAAAGAACATACCATTTGAGGTAATTTTTCACATGTGATAAAATTGCTGTCATTATGGTAACATTATATAATACTTTGAATTACGAAACTCTTTCTCATCATATCTTTTGAGGAGCACGGATAAATTTCTGTTGAAATTTTCCTCAAGTCTCGGCTACCCGCCTTGCGAAGTCTCCTCAAAAGATACGATTTCAACGAGTTTTGTAATTCAAAGTATAATAGAATTTTTAATTTTTAATAAACAAAAATATGACAAAATTTAACGAAAAAACATTTAATATTAAAGAACTAAAAGGAATAAGTGCGAAAACAATTGAAGAACATTTGAAACTTTATTCTGGTTATGTAAAAAATAGTAATTTGATACTTTCCAAAATTGATGAACTTTCGAAAGACGAAGTTGGGAACGCTTATACTCTTGGAGAGCTTCAAAGGAGATTCGGATTTGAATTTGGTGGAATGAGAAACCATGAAGTTTATTTTGACTCACTTTCAGATGGTGCTATGCCTCTTGCAGATGGTGACCATCTGCAAAAAAAGATTGAAGAGGATTTTGGATCTTTTGATGTGTGGCTTGCCCGATTTAAAGCCGTAGCTATGACACGGGGCGTAGGCTGGGCGGTATTATATTTTGATAAACAAAACAATATCCTTCTTAATGCATGGGTAGACGAACAACATATAGGACAACTTGTAGGCCTTACTCCTGTCTTAATGCTTGATATGTGGGAACACTCATTCGTAGCTGATTATCAGCCAAGTGGAAAGAAACAATATATAGAAGATTTTTTTGCAAACTTAAATTGGAAGAAAATTGAGGAGAATTTGGACAAAGCCATATAAATATCAATTAGGTCCTGAGATATAGATCTCAGGCCTTTTTTTGTAAAAAATACAGACCACTAAATATAAAAATATAAATTAAAACTAAAATTATTGGAGAAAATGCTGGAAGTGAAACTGCTCCGAACGGAAGATTTGCACCGATGTGAACTATTGTAAGCTGATACCAGAGAAAAGCGTATGAAAATAAGGCTGGGATAAAGGAAAGGTAAGGCGAAATTAGTCCAAAAGCTCCAGTCACAAATCCAAGAAACATCGTAGTAGGAATTGTACTTAAAATTAAAATATTTACTGGAAGTGAGACTAGGGATAAAACCCCTGTGTTGTAAATTAAAAATGGCAAAACTGTTAGCTGAGTGGCAATAGTGCTAGAAATAATTTCCCTCAAACCAAACTTTTCTGTGGTCCATAAAAGATATGGAGTGATAAATGGTGATACAAAAATAAGTCCAATTGTGGCAAGTGCAGAAAGTTGGAAAGATGGATCAAAAACCAGAAGAAGCGGATTTGGAGTAAGCATCAGGACAACAGCAAAACCAAATGCTCGACTGGCCTTATAGTCTCGATTCATTTTCTTGGCAAAAAGCGCGACTAGGACCATAATAGCCGCACGCCAAGCTGACGCTCCCCCACCAGAAAGAATTGTAAACAAAACAATTCCGATACAACCAAAAGTAAAAGAAAAAGCTTGAGGTAAAAAAGTCAGAAATGACATCATACTTTGAGCGACGATGGCGATGTTATAACCAGAGAGAACAACAACATGCGATACTCCTGCACGACTAAATTCATTTAGTAAATCTTTTCCGAGAGATTGTTTAGTACCAAGAAGAAGTCCTGCCATAAGACTAGATTCCGGTTGTGGAATTGCTAAATCTAATGCATTTGTAAAAGATTTCTTGATTTTGAAAAGACCATTTTTTATAAAACTTCCATGACCACTTTCTATGAGAGATATTTTTACAAACCCAGCTGTGTACCATATCCCCCTCACTCGTAAGTAACCAACATAATCAAAAACTCGTCCACTATCCGACTCGATGGCTTTTGGTGGAGTTAATTTTAAGTTTTCCAGTAAAACCTTGTCACCATATTTATATTCTGGATAAATAGAAGCCGTAACTAAAATTTTTTCTGAAACTAATTTGTCGTTTACTTTTGAAAGCTTGACGGTAAGTTTTGTATTACTCTCTCTGACATCCGGTTCTCCCACAATGATTCCCTCGGCGGATACTTTTTGACCCACATATTGCGACAATTTTGACTCCTGATTCAAGTCAGAAAAATACATTCTACCCAAACCCAAAGTTATTCCGAGCAATAAAAGCAGTCCTATCGTCCATCCTCGCAGCAGAGCTGACGAGGTATTGGCGATAGGAACCGGGGCTCTTATGTTCGTAGAAGAATCGGCCGCCGCCGATACTGCTTTACCAATCCCCGCTGCAGACCCAGTAGGTGATTTTGTTAAATCAGCAGCGAGGTATTTTTCGAATAAAAAAGCCCCGTACAAAACAAAGCGTTTTTCAGTATCCACAACAAATTTTTTATAGACAAAAAATATAAAGCATAAAACAGAACAAGCCAAAATTAAACCAACGGTCACTTTAAAAATAGAACCTAAAAATATTCCTGCGACAAACCCAAAAATGATTGAGAGAATCATGATGATTTAAAAATTTCTTTCTGAAATCTCTTTGAGAATAATGTCTTTTGGGGAGACTTCGCAGGCGATTTTCGCACTACGAAAATCGTGTCGAAAGAATGTTTTGCCACAGGCAAGAACATTTTTTGACCAGGTAGCCGAGACTTGAGGAAAATCGTACCAACGATTTATCCGTGCTCCACAAAAGACATTATTTTAAAGAGATTGGCCCAGAACTATTTTTTTGAAAACTCCTCTACTATTTGTTCTTCATCAAATGGTGAAGTGGATTTTTTGAAACGAGCTTTCACTCCATTCACTCGAGCTTTGCACTCCTCCCATGTTTTGTGGACCATTACTTTGCCGTCAACTTCACTTACATATGAATAGACTTTGCTCCTAGATTTAGATTTACTTTCAATTGACGTTCCATTTGTTGTGGTTCTTAGTGGCACACCATATCGTGAAAGTGCCCCGTGATAAAGAATGGCTGGTTTTTTGTCTGCAAAAGAAGTTGCTATAACATCACACCTTTCATTTGCAGGAATACCAGCATGACCTTTTAGAAGTTCCCATTTTATAACTTTGTGAGAAATAGCTTCTACCATTCTCTGCCACAAATCACGATTAAGAACTTCGTCTTTTGTAGAAGTTTTCCAATTATTTTTTTGCCAGCCATAAACCCAGCGAGTGCTTCCATTTAAAACATAAGCTGAGTCTGTATATATAGTAATATCGTGTTCTCTTGGAACTGATTCTAGTGCCGAGATAACTGCCAGAAGTTCCATTCTGTTATTCGTAGTATGGTCTTCTCTCCCACCTAGCTCAGTCACCACATCATCCTCCACAACAATTGATCCCCAACCCCCTGGGCCAGGATTGCCTCTCGCACTACCATCTGTAAAAATAATTATCATGTAAATAGTATATCAAATTAAAAAATATCTACGATTCTTAATCTTAATTCAGGAAAGTTTCGAAAGTTGGATTTTTCTAAAGTTGCCACAAGATTTATTTTATTTCCCACATCAATAGGTATTCCAAACTTTTCTGGACCTGAGAAAAAGGCCATCGCCGTTACATCCTTTTTGGCTGAATTTTTTCCGCCATAGGCGGATCCGTCCGATGAGGTGGAAAACTTTAATTCCAAATGATTTTTTTCTTTACCAAACAATTTCATTCCCGACACTTCAATATTTTCTAACAAAAAAAGTGGTTTTGGATTTTCAAAACCAAATGGAGCAAATTTTTCCACCGAACTATATGTATTCCAATTGACATCATCTAATGAAATTTTTTTATCCACCACTATGTCAATGGTTCCCCTTGACATATCTGGGAGCTTCAGAAATGCTTCATTTAGTTTTTCTTCTAATGTGTGGATATTTTCCTGCATTAAAGAAAAACCTCCAGCACCTTTGTGTCCT
>JBCLGS010000016.1:0-12282 GCA_039740895.1 Parcubacteria group bacterium | reverse complement strand
GCTGTTAATCCTGTTTTTAATTTGCCCGTACTCAAACTATCAACACACCAAGCGGTGGTGTCTGATGTCTTCATGGTGACAGCCACAGCATACGCCCCGCTACTTACCACACAAGCACTTGTACCTCCATTTGCTACGGCTGTAGCAATAGCATTTCTTATATTTGTATCATTCTGAAAAAGATTTGTTGCTAAAACAGAAGTAGGACAAGGTGATATTAATGCAACAGACACAGATGAGTATGCAGTATTGTTGTTTGAGTGATACAATTCTGCTTGAGTTCTTATGCCGTTTAGATTTGTTTTTACAGAAGTATCAGCTGCCTTGCTTCTAGCTGTATTCAAGTTTGCTAAAACAACCGCTGATAATATACCGATAATTGCGATAACGACTAGTAATTCAATAAGTGTAAACCCTTTATTTAATTTTTTCATATAAATATATTATATATTAATTCCCCAAAACTTTCATAATTTTGCCAAGGTCGCGTATAAAATTTGAAAATATTACGAGCCATACTTAATGGTATGGTGAGGGATATTTTCAAATTTTAGACGATGAGATTGGTGAAATTTGAAAGTTTTTAAATAGCTCCTGCTATATTATATATCGGCATAAGCACTGCCGCTAGTAAAACACCCACACCGAGGCCTAGTACCACAATCATAATAGGCTCAATCAGTCCTACCAAAGTGTCCACAGCTTGAGTAACCTCTCGTTGATAAAATCTCGCTAGGGTTTTCAAAATATTACCAACTTCTCCCGTTTCCTCCCCCACTTTTATCATCTGGACCATAATACCTGGAATTTCTGGATGAACTTCAAATGCCGAGGATAATGGAATCCCACCTTTTACATCTATCAAGGCTTGATTGAGAATAGCTTTGTATATTTTATTATCCACAACGGCAGAGGTTATTTCCAACGCTCTCAAAATAGGGATACCACTAATAATCATTGTATTTAAGTTATCAGATATTCTGGAAAGATATAATTTACGGTACAAATCTCCAATAAAAGGAATATCTAGTCGTAATTTATCCAAAACTATTCCCCCTTCCTCTGTTTTGTCGTATTTATATATACCAAAACCTATTAAAACTACACCTATACCCACAAATACTCCGTAATTAACCAAAATATTACTCAAACCGAGCACTATTTTTGTATAAATAGGTATAGCTTGACCAGATTCGGTGAGCATTATGCTGATTTTTGGAATAATAACTGTAAGCATCAACACCATAACCCCAATAAATGTAGCGACAACGAAAGCTGGATAAACTAAAGCATTTTTTGCTTTTGAAACTATTTCGTAAGTTCTATCTAAATAGTCCGCAAGATAATTAAAAGTTTCATCTAGTTTTCCTGACTCCTCTCCAGCCCGAACCATGTTGACATAAAAGTCTGTAAAAGCTTCTGGGTGCTTTGCTAGGGCAGACGAAATTGAACTTCCTCCTTGGATATCATCGGAGATCTGAAGCATTATTTTTTTTAGGGCTATGTTTTCCGTTTCACTTCCAATCAATCGGAATATACGCAAGGCCGAGACCTGAGCTTGAAAAAGAGTGGCCATCTGACGAGAAAGAATAACCACGTCTTTGTTGGAAACCCTATTGAAAAGTGACATGACTTCAATAGTAAATCTGTTTTCAGTCGGAGCGTGAATTTCTGATATTATCAAACCACGTTTTTGAAGCAAATCAATTGCCACATCCACATTTGTGGATTCTATCGTTCCATCTGTTGTTCCTCCAGTAGCAGTAATGGCTTTATAATTGAATATCATGTTACGAATTTTACGAATTAATCGAATGTCCAAATTTTACGAATCAAATTTTTAACCTATTCGTAAATTCGATACATTCGTGGTTATTCGTATTATAGCATTCTTTCCAAGTTTTTTGGATTATTTGAATACAAGTAAGCATTCTCTAATGTGATTTCTCCAGAAGAAACAAGCTCCGCGAGATATCTATTTAAGCTGATCATCCCTTGCTCTGAACTTGTTTCAATGACGGACTCAATTTCGTGTGTTCTATTCTCTCGAATCAAGTTTGCTACAGCTGTGTTATTTATCAAAAGCTCACAAGCAGGAATAAGTCCACCTGAAATACGAGGGATAAGCCGTTGTGAAAAAATTCCAAGCAAGCTGACTGCTAGCTGGGTAAGAATCTGATTTTGTTGTTCTTTGCCAAATGAATCCATAATACGAGCGATGGTCTGAGCTGCTGAGTTTGTATGCAGTGTAGAAAAAACAAGGTGTCCTGTTTCAGCGGCAGTGACGGCAATGGCTATTGTTTCTGGGGTTCGCATTTCTCCAATCATCATCACATCAACATCCTGGCGGAACATATCTTTCAATCCCGCAGCGAAGTCAGGAGTGTCTTGAAGAACTTCTCTTTGGTCAATAATGGATTTTTTAGATTCAAAAATAAATTCTACTGGATCTTCAATGGTTATAATATGGTCTAAACGGCGTTCATTTATGAGCTCTATCATAGTGGCGAGCGTGGTACTTTTACCTTGACCTGTGGGACCCACGACGAGAAAGAAACCTTGCTTTTTGTTCACAAAAGTTTCCAAAATAGCCGGAAGCATTAATTCTTCTAATGTTTTAATTTTTTTGGGAATAAGACGCAAAGCAATACTTATTTTCCCTAATCTAAAAAATGCGTTTCCACGGAAACGAGCTTCATCTTTGTAGTTGTATGCAAAATCAACTTTTTTTTGTGATAAGAAATTATCTTTCTTCTCTTCATCAAGAAGTTTTTCAATAACACCCTTAATATCGGTTTCAGACAATTCCGGATAATTTACAAGGGGAACAAGAGAACCTGCTACACGAATAACAGGCTTGCGACCCTCAGAAAGATGAATATCTGAAGCATCTTCTTTGATAGCAATCCCTATTAATTCCTCAAAATCTTTTTCATAATCTGATGCCATATAATTAGTTTAAAGTGTAAAGTGTAAAGTGTAAAGTGTAAAGTTTTGAATAAATTATTTCTGGACTTTATGGTTTGCTTTTTGAATTTTTAGAACTATTTCAACGACTTCTGATGGAATAGCGGTGGATTTGATAATGTAGCCGTCAACACCAAGATCCTTTGCTTTTTGTTCCCCCTCAGCTTGATTCGTAAGTATTATAATACTTGCTTCTGGACAATATTTTTCCTCTCGTATTTTTTCCAAAAGTTCTATACCATCCATCCCAGGCATAATAATATCTAGCAAAATAACGTCGTAAATGCTACCAGTATGAAGCTTATCAAAGGCTTCCTTGGTGCTAGATACCGGATCAACATCAAAACCACTAGCATTAAACTTCAATAAATACATATCAAGTAGAAAACGGTCATCATCAACTATCATTATTTTTAGTTTTTTTTCTTCAGTCATGAAAATTAGTTAAAAGTTAAAAGTGGAAAGTTACAAAGTAATTTTATCTTAATTCTCATTTACTTTCAACTTTTGCACTTTTAACTTTCTACTCTTATAATGTGTTCACTTCTTCAAAAGGAATTTCACGATTCATTGCTTTTATCATCGCATCTTCCTTCATAAGCAACATTCCTTTTTGTCTTGCGATTTTTGTTATGGCAATTTCGGTTGGATCTTTCAGAATAACTTCCTCGATATCTTTGTCCATTTCAAAAACCTCCATTACTGCAATTCTTCCTCGAGTACCGTTTGGGCAATCTTTTGTAGGTGAAGCTTCATAAACATTTTCAGTGAAAAGAAGTTCATCTCTATATTTTTTTGGCAAATCACTAAACTGCGCATCCATCATCATTTTCAAACTTCCTTCTATTAGAATTGGCTTCCCTGCCCCAGGACACAGTCCTAGAACAAGTCTTTGAGCAACAGCAAGAATAAGTGTTGGAGCTATCAGGTACGGGTCAATATCCATATCAATAAGTCTTTGGATAACACCTATTGCTGAGTTAGTGTGGATTGTTGAAAACACCAAGTGTCCAGTAAGGGCAGCCTGAATAGCCAAAGCCGCAGTTTCCTTGTCTCGAATCTCACCCACCATAATAATGTCTGGGTCTTGCCTTAGTGTAGTACGGAGTCCGTTTGCAAAATCGTAGCCAATCTCTGGCTTTACTTGAGACTGGGACATTCCTTCGATGCTATATTCAATCGGGTCTTCCAAAGAAAGCACATTCTGGTGCTCACGGTCAACTTCGTTTAGCATTGAATACAGTGTTGTAGTCTTTCCAGAACCTGTTGGTCCAGAAATGAGCACGAGACCGTATGGTTTCTTTATAGCTTTGCGAATTAATTCCAAGTTTCTGGGTGTTAGGCCGATATCATCGAGCTTTTTCACTCCCTTTTCTTGGTCAAGAATTCTCATCACCACTTTCTCACCAAAATATGTTGGAAATGTAGAAACACGAAAATCAATCTTCCTGCCTTGTATTCTGGCAGAAAATCTTCCGTCTTGAGGCTTACGCTTCTCATCAAGACGCATATTTGAAAGAATTTTTATACGAGCAACAACAGCAGAATGGACTTTAGATGGTAGAATAAGACTTGTATTCATAACTCCATCAACTCGAAAACGGACTTTGATTTTGTCTCTCCACGGCTCTATATGAATGTCGGAAGCATTTCCATCTGTGGCATAGTGTAAAATAGTAGCCACAATTTTTGTAACAGGAGCATCTTCAGCTATTTTTTCCTCACCTTTTCTCAGTTCTTTGCCCTCTTCTTTCTTGTCCTGAGTAAGTTCCATCTTCAATTCCGTCTCCAGCTCAGAAAGGGCTTTTGAAACTTCACCAGTCAAACCTTTGTATAAAGCAACAACCTTCGCAAAATCTTCCTCACTAATAAGAAATATTTTGAACGGCATTTCTATTTTCGATGAAATAAAATTCAGTGCATCATGAGCTTCTATATCGTCTGGGTCTACCATACCGACTTCAAGAATACCATCTTTGACAGCCAGAGGAGCAAAGCGGTAGTGCTCGGCTGATTCTTCAGGAATATAGCTAAGAATTTTGTCTGATATTTCAAAAACTTCAACTTCACGTGTTGGAATATCAAAATATTCACCCTTTACAGCCAAAATATCACCTACAGAAAAACCTTGTTGTAGCAAAATCTGCTCGACAGTAAAACCTTTGTTTATTGCCTCTTCTTTTATGGCGTCAATTTTCTCTTTCGCCAACTTACCTTTTTGAACGAGTGAATCAAGAATATCCATGATTTTTTTTCGATTAATTACGGCAATATAGTCTGCTTATTATTTAATTTTAAGTTTATCTTGTCGTCAGGCCAGTTTTAGAAACATCTTTTGTATTAGTGCCAACCACAGCTGTTTGTTCTGTGGTCACACCACCATCGCTACCAATAGGAGCAAATGGGTTTGGTCTTCCTTGTAGTTCCGGAGAAAAAACAATTGAAAAATCCTTCAAACTCTTAAACGACTCGGAAGAAAAAATGGTTTGATCTATTGTTGCACTTCTAAGTTTTTCTATAAGTGCTAAAACATTAGAATCTGCGGAGGATGTCATCTCGACTAGAGCATTAGGGTCTATCACGGCAGGGTTTGGGGCTTTTATAAATAAAGCATATCCAAAATACCCAAGAACACCTATAAATATTATTGGAATCATTATTTTGTTTAGTTGAGTTGTTTTCATAATTATCTTAAGTGATATGTATCCATTTCTACTGAAAATTCATAAAACAAACTCAATCCTGATTTTGATGATTCTTTTATTGTTATTGACCGAACATCAATTAATCTCAAGCTTGATTCCAAATCTCTCAAGAATTTTGTAAATTGTTCATACTGACCTACTAAAGTAAATATACTTGTAACAGTCCTGTATGATTTGTCTGGATAACCAGATGCAGTGTCAACTCCTCCAGATGCTTGGTCGAGTATGGTGATGGATTTTACGGTCATTGAATCTCTAAACGCAATGCCGTTAATGTCCGCTGCAAATGCAACGTTATTAAATTTTTCCGGAATAACTTTATCCAATCGGTTTTTATCTTCATCCGTAATAGCATTGTAGGATGATAGCATTGCATTTAAATTTGTCTTAAGTTCTTTTACTTGATCCAGTTTCACTTGATAATCAGCAAGCTTTAGTCTCAAACCATTTATTGTGTCTAACTTTGGACTCAAAAACATAAAATATGCCGCTGCACAGATTATTATTATGAATATGGAAAAAAATGATTTCATGTTATTGATTTGGGAAAAGGGTTTGCATTGTTTTATTATAAGAAACTGAATTTGGGTCAACGGACGCAGTCAATTTTGATTTTACATTTCCAGAAGCAGTAAGATCAAAACCAGTAAAACGAGGATTTTGGATATCGGTACTTTTCAAAAGAGTATCATATTGCTGTAAAAGTGCATTGTAGCTCTGAGCCTCGACATCCATTACAACAGTATATATTCCTCCTTTATTTGAAAATAAGAAATTATTGAATCTAACTTTTTTTACAGTAAGGGTTTGAAATAATTTAAATAATTCTGAAGTGGCTACGTGGTTACTGAGTATTGTTTTTGTGGAAGTAATTCTGAAGTTTGCATCTATAATATTCTGAATAGCATCTATCTGGTAAGAATCTTTCGTGGCAATTATTTGTTTGTTAGCATCGTCTATTTTTCCATTGAGAATCATCTCGTAGCCAAACAACACACCTATCAAAAGCAGGGTTAATATAAATAAGGTAACTGCTAATGTATTGAAAATATTTCCACCAGGTATTGAGATAGTAGAAGCTTTCGATTGAGAAAGCGTTGGATTTTTTGGAATAAAAGATGTTTGAAATTTTGGATCCATACTGTATTAATTATACACTATGTAAAAATAAAAAACTACACAACTGTGTATAATAAAACTCAGCAAACTTTTAGTCCATCTCTTGGAGGCGACGTAAGGCTACGCCTACAGCCACAGAAAACTCCGGTCCAGTTTCCTTCAAAATATTTTCCAAAAATGCCGGAGCTAAAACCTTTGCAAACGGATCTCCGCAAACAACTTCTGTTTGAAAACTAAGTTTAGCTATATCAACAATACCTTTCAATGCACTCCCCCCACCTACCAAGATAACTTTGCTAACGTTTTTATTGTATTTCTTTTGAAAGGCTAAAATAATGTGGTTTGCCTCGCTAAAAATGTAACTCAATGTAATATTTATAATATCTTTTATACCAATGCCCCCAGCAACACCGGAAATCCCCTTTTCTCTTTTTAATATCTCAGCTTCAGTGGCAGAAATACCCATTGATTTTGAAAGGGAATTGGTTATATTTTGTGAACCACTGTTTATCATGTGTGAGCTACGCAATATCCCTCTCTCTACAATAAAAAGCTTCGTGCTGTTTGCTCCAATGTCTATTATCATAACTGGCGCAACTTCTTGATCCAAAACTGACCTCATATTACTAAATATCTCTATTTCAAAAAAACTGGCGTCAAGAGAATTTTTTTGTATAATTTCTTTGTACCTATTGATAGTTTCGTTGTGCAGAGCCACAATAAGAACCTCTACTTTAGATATTGCTGTAACTGCTATATCAGGATTATTTTTCTGTCCATGTTCAAATTCCGAACTTTTATCCTTCGGGATAACAACCCAATCTAATGTAACTTCTGAAATAGGTACTGGAATATATTTTCTTGCCTCTATAGGAATCATGGGGGTGAGCTGTTTCAGTGGAATCGCGGGCATTTCAATGACAAAAACCAAAGATGATGCAAAGGGTATAGAAATACCACACACTCTGGTCGTGATATTTACTTCTTTTTCCCTTATTAAATCCCCCAGAGCTTCTGATATTTTTTCTGGTGGAAGATTGGTCGCTTCACCGATGCTTTTTCCAGCATAAGGACCTAGAGCTAATTCTCCATAAGTTTCTAAGACAGCTCTGCCATTTTTACGGCTAATTTGAACGATTTTGATTGCGGAAGTTCCAATATCAATACCCAACACGCTCACGCCCGTTTTTTTAAATATACTATTTAATAAATCTGAAAATGGATTAGACATAAAAATTTATTATAACATATAGAAATGAGATATAATACTTTAAATTACGAAACTCGTTGAAATCGTATCATTTTTGGAGGCTTCGCAAGCCGGGTAGGCGAGACTTGAGGAATTTTTCAGTAGAAAAATATCCGTACTCCAAAAATGATATGATGAAAAAGAGTTTTGTAATTTAAAGTATAATATACATATGTTAAAAAGTTTTAAAAAATTCCTTTTCTCTCTTTTAGACCAAATACTTCCTAAACGATTAAATTTCGAGGTTGTAAAAAATTTGAAAGAAGAAGATATTTTTAATCTACCGAAAGCTCCTAAAATAATGGAAATGGATTGGATATTTCCTTTATTTCACTACAAAGACAGTTTTGTAAGAGCAATAATATGGGAATTGAAGTATAAAGAGAACACACTCCCTCTGGAATACATCGGTAAAATGCTATATGAAGAGGTCATACCTCTGATTTCAGATATTATCCTTTTCAACCAAGATGCCGAGTTTATTCTTCTACCAATTCCAATATCAAAACAACGCCGAGTAGAGCGCGGATACAACCAAAGTGAATATATCGCTAAAGCTATACTGGAAAATGATTTAGAACATACACTTTTATACGCACCACAATGGTTTCAGAAAATTAAAGAGACACCAACCCAAAACAAGAGCCATTCAAAAGAAGAAAGGGTGAAAAATATGATTGACTGTTTTGAAGCTGACCCAAGAATAGCAGAAAAATATGTTATTTTAATAGACGATGTAGTCACAACAGGCTCCACCCTCTCAGAAGCTCGCAGGACTCTTCTAGAAGCCAGAGCGATGGATGTTTTTGCCTTTGTGATTGCCCACTAAACCCTATAGACGCTGCAGATGGAGACCATCTGCAGAAGGCGGTCTTCTGCAGAATTCGAACCCGATTTCAATTTTGGCGGAGGATGTGAGAATTTCTCCTTCACCTCTCGGTTCGCCGTCGCTCGCCTCGGGCTAGGCACCCCCTCGTCTGTTTTGTCTAGTGATAAAACATGACTGCGACGTTCGAATCTCACACGCAAGGCAAAGCAGTTTGCCTTGCTATCCTCCGCAAAACAAAAACCCCTTTCGGGGTTTTTGTTTTGCGGTATGTTCTGGACAAAGTTCGAATGTATTTCGAGCAGAATCCTGATGAGAGCTACTAATCGCACGCTCCGCGTGCGTGGTGGCTTGAGATTGAATCGTACGTTCCGATTGCGCCTCGGGCGCGCTCGCGGACTCGCACGAGCAAAACCTAAAAATTTTCCTTACTTCCTTTCCTTCTTCGGCGGGGGGTGTGGGGGGAGCCGACAAAAATGGAAAGGAAATTTTTGGTTTTGCTTCGCCGCTTCAGTCTCCGAAAAGAGCAATCTTATTATGACATTTTTGTTTGCTCTTTTCTACATCTTCGCGGCGACCCGAGGCGCATACAATTAGGTTTGCGCTAAGGCGCAATCAAATCTTATTGTGCTGTCACGGATCTTTTTCTGCTGAAAAAGCCCGCGACCCCACCTCGCGCCGTCGCGCTCCGGTCTTGCAAAGCTCCAAGTATTCGCTTCTCACCCCGCCCGCCCTGTGCGCGCACAAATCCCCGCCGTTTTGAAGAGATATTATAAAACGGCGGGGATTGCTCCCTGCTAATGATTTATTTTTCCATTAGGATCAATATGCGTAATGCAGAAAAATTGTTCTCGTTGATATCCAAAAACTCGAAATAACCCTGTTTGCTCAATTCTAAAGTGGAAATAATATTGCTCGACAATTTTTCCTGCTGATGAATTTTGATTGTGAATCAGGGTAAAGTTTTCACTGTCGGATTTTTCGGTCGTTATTCCATTTTTTCGTGGCAAACTTGCAAACTGACCCCAAGTTAGTTTTTCTATATGCTGAAGTCTTTTAAGAAACTTCGTTGCTTCTTCTTTATCCAAACACCAAAACGAGTATTTTTTATCAAGTGAACAGTCGCATATAGAAAAAATCACCTTGGATTCGGTGTATTGAAGATCAAATTTTGTAGGTATTTCGAGTTCATCCATAGACAAGGTGCTCTACCTTGCCTATTTATTTAGCAATGGAGCGTAATATTCTTTTATAGCTTTGTGCGAAATAATCTGACTAGTTGTTTTGTTCGCTTTTTTCCAAGGTGTATGAGCGTGGGTAATATCTACCAACTTGCTTGCAGAATATCCGCCAAAAGTACCCCAAACTTTTTTTAAAATTTCTTTATCCTCATCAGATAGAGATGAAGTGTCTTTCTCGAAAATAATCGGATTGCTTTTATTGGATCGAAATTTTTTATAAACATCTGGTACAACTGGTCCATATGCCCAAGCCTCAATATTGTCTGAAAAAAGTGGTCTGCCGACTTTTGAGAGATAATATGCTTGCGCAAAATAAAGCACCTTTTGGAGCTTTAGATTAGTTATACCCTCTCTTTCTTTGTTGTCGCCTACAAACGCTTGCGAAGCAAGATATATAAGATACTTGGCGACATTCTCAGCTGTATATGGTGATTTTATAGTTCGAGTGGTCATAGTTAGATTATAGCAAAAGCCAGATGAAAAACAAAATGTGGGAAATATATATTTACTGCATAAGTGAGTTTTGAATATCTTCGGCTTTAACATCGATTCCAGTATTTTTTAGTTGTTTATTCGCAAATTCCAATAAAGCGGCTTCGGCTTCAGTAAATCGTATGCTGGCTTTTTGTATATTAACCATATGGTTATTATAAATATTAATGTTTGTGTCAGAAGAGAAAAAAATACTTTCCTCGCTATTTTCGTCAAATCCAATTTCATAGTCGTTGAAATTAGCTAACAAAAATTGATATAACTTTAACATTTCTTCATAAGATTGCTTTAGTGTTTGATACCTTCTTGTTGTGTAATAAGATTGGTCTGTATTGTTAGCCGACTTATTGAATCCTACCAAAATATCTGCTTTGTCCTCTTCCGATAGATTTGAGTTTCTGATTTTCTCTCTAGCTTCTTCTTTTACTTCTAATAAAATCTGGCTAGCTTTATTAAGCTCCGTGATGGAAGATTTTAATAAGGAAATAGAACTTTGGAGTGCTACTTTTGTTTCAAAAGAATCAAACTCCAAAACATTAGATGAATCTAGTGCGATTGTGAAAGGAAATTTTTTAGTTGCAGCTTCGCGGTATCCCTTAAATATCTCTGAAAGAACGCTTACAAGTTTAGTATCACCACTTTGTTGCGTTCCATATAACGCATCTTCAAAAATAGGAGTGGTGTCTTTTGCTGTGTATTGGTTTAAACTGTATACAGCTGTTGAAATTAAAATACTCAAAGTAACCAAAACCCCAATAGCAGACCCAAGTAGGTTGTTATGCTTTTGCCAGAAAGTTTTTTCTACTCCCTCCACTTTTAATTCTGAATCTTTTCTTATTGCTTTTACTATTACTCTGAACGCTCCAATTATATACATGGAATAGAAAATAATTGTCGCAAAATTACTTCCCGTGGCTTCAGCTGATCCAGAAAGATCAAACCCAAAAAATGGGTCAAAAAGTTTACCAAAACTTAGAATAAAGCCAAGAATGAAAAAACCTTCAGCATAATTTCTCTTCTTTTTTGGTTTTGGATTGAGATCTTTTCCACAACCACCACAAAACTTATCATTCTCGATATTTTTGAATCCACACTTATCGCAAAATTTATTTTTATTAAACATAAAGTTTTTTTCCACAAGTTTTACAAAATTTACTCTCGACAGAAATATTTTCACCGCAGTCAGTACAATGATTAATATTCTTTCCGTTGTCGACTTCTATTATAATATTTTTCTTGTATACTCTCCACCCGATTGTATAAAAAACGAGAGTAGCTGGTATAAGTATCAAAAAAACAGTAGCCCAACCAGATGGATTATAAGAATCTAGTTCCACAAGAGCTACAAAAGTAGCTATTAACCCAAATACCCAAATCGTAATTAATTGCCCCTTAGTAACATTATAAACTTTCATATAGATTCTATTTTATAAAATACTTAATATCTTTTTTATAAATCCTCGCAAACTCTGCTAATTCTACCGCATCAACTCCGCGCTCGCCTCGCTCTATCTTGGAAACATATGCTTGAGGTTTCTTCAATAGTTTTCCTGCTTCTACTTGCGTTAAACCTGCCTCATGGCGAGCGGAGCGGAGTTTTGCGGTAAGTTTTTGATATTTTGCTTGGTATTTCTTCGACATATAGATATTAACATAATATAGTCGAAAGTGGAATATACCATT
>JBCLGS010000015.1:0-12740 GCA_039740895.1 Parcubacteria group bacterium | reverse complement strand
C
Source organism: Parcubacteria group bacterium (assembly GCA_039740895.1). Classification (GTDB taxonomy): domain Bacteria; phylum Patescibacteriota; class Minisyncoccia; order Phycocordibacterales; family DATDWN01; genus JBCLGS01. Next base: position 12,739 of record JBCLGS010000015.1, on the reverse strand, counting down.
AACAAGACTCTTTGCTTTGATCATGGCTGGATGATATCTGTGATTGTAGCCAAACATTACCACCACTTTCTTTTGCTTGTACGCCTTAATAATTGCTTCCATCTCGGAAACATTACGAGCTCCTGGCTTTTCTATTAACACATGCTTACCGGCCAAAATTGCCGCCACGGCAATGGGAGATAAATATTTGTTCGGTGTAGAAATTATCACGGCTTCTATATCGGGATTTACCACAACCTTTTTCCAGTCGGTCTCAGACTTACAGCGAAATTCATCGGCAAATTTTTCGACCCTTTCCATGTTAGTATCACAAACAATAGATAAACACACGCCCTTAGGTAACGAGAGTGCTCTTTTTCTTCCTATTAAACCTGTTCCGATGATAGCGATATTCATGTTATTGTATTCCCATTCCTATATAAATGAAGCCTTTCTCTCGATATAAATCTGCATTAAGAAAGTTTTTTGAATCTATAACAATAGCACTTTTCATGAGAGGAGCAACCGTCTGTGGATTGATATCCTTGAACTCAGGCCAGTCAGTCATCAACACCACTATATCAAGATTACTGAAAAAATCCTCATGAGAACGACATACTTTTATAAATGGGACATCAACAATTCCTTCTCGTATAGCCGGGTCAAAAGCCTTAATTGTGCAACCTTTCTTTTTGAGCAGTGAAGCGAGCTCAAGCGACATCGACCTGCGTAAAGTATTTGTATTGGCCTTGTAGGTTAATCCAAGAATTCCAATTGTCTTGCCTTTAAGCAATGGAAGTTTTCTTTCGATCTTTTTAACAAGCATTGGTAATCTATCGCTATTTACAGCATACACAGCATCAAGTAATTTTGTCTTCTGACCCTTAATTTTGGCAATTTTCCGAAGTGTCTGAACATCTCTTCCTAAAGTACCCCCAGAGAATCCCAGCCCTGGAGCAAGTGGAGCATTGGGACTTACCCTCTTGTCGGATTTAAGAGCTTTTACTACATCAATCATATTTGCTCCTGTTTTTTCTGACAAATCTGAAAGTTCACTACTAAAAGAAATGCAAAGAGCTAGATAACTATTTAATGCATGCTTGACCATTTCTGCACTTTCCAAGCCCATAGTAATTACTGGGCAATCGAAAGCAAAATCTTTTTTAAACTTTTCCATTATATTATAATCATCTGAACCTAAAATAATACGATCAGGTTTTAAAAATGATGAGAATGCTTGGCCTAATCTCAAGTTTTCTGGAAAGTAAATTACTTTCGGATTTAGAACACCTTTCTTTTTCATAGCATTCACTACATTTCGTGATGTACCCACTGGTAGCTGGCTAGATATTATAACCACTGTATCCTTTGAGGCATTTTTAGTAACAATTTGAATTAGCTTATTAACTGTTGTCATCTCTACTTCATCTTTGTTATTTACTTCCACATCGTGAGTAATAAAAATATAATCTTTATCTTTTAGAGATTTTTCTTCTGTAGAAAAATTTAAGTTTTTCTTAAGATATTTTTTTAACATCTCTTCTAATTCTGGTTCAAAAATAGGAGGAATTCCTAGGTTGAGATCATCTACTGTTTTTTTATTGATATCGAAACCAACTACATTGAAACCCATTTGGGAAAGTGATGCAGAATAAACACAACCCATGTGCCAAAGTCCAACAACAGCTATATTCTTATTTGCCATAAAATAAATTATTATCGATTCTTCTTAACTTGTATAAATCACCTTCTAGATCTAAACTTTTGAGGATATCTATTTTATCCCACTTCACACTAATGAGTCTTCCACTAATATGATCAGCATCTGTTGAGCACAGAAAAGCCACTAGGTCTGTTATCTCTTTTGTAGAACTTTTGCCTTTATTTTTTTGTTCAAGTGCTTGGTTATATATTTCTTTTCCTGCCTTCTCTTGACCTTGAGCTATGAGGTAATCAGTAATGCCAGTATTTACACCGCCAGGAGAGATAGAATTTATTTGTACACCTTTTGTTTTTAACTCTGAAGCTACTGTCTCAGTAAACCCAGCAATAGCGATTTTTGAAGTGTAGTAAGCAGAAAAGTTTGGTAGTGGATTTTTTCCTCCAATACCTCCTCCAGCAAAATTAATAATCTTCCCCTTTTTTGCTTTTTCCATTATTGGCAAAACCAAGTTGGTACATTGTACTGTTCCAAACAAATTTGTTTCAATTGTTTTACGCCAATTTTCTAGGTCTGCCCCAGATAATTCTCCGATTTCACCATATGTACCAGCATTGTTAATCAAAATATCAACTGTTCCAAATTTTTTGATAGCAAAATCAATTAAATTCTTACAATCAACTATTTTTGAAACATCAGCAACAACACCAAAAAATCTTTTTCCAGTTGGATCTATTTCATTACATGTAGAATCTACATCAGTTTGTTTTCGTGAACATATTAGTACTGTTCCGCCCATATCAAAAAAATTTTTAGCGATTGCTTTACCAATTCCATTTGATCCACCCGTGACAATAATATTTTTACCAATAAAGTTTCGCATTTTAAAGTTGTTTTTTAAGAGCTTGCCATGAAGCATCAAAATCAGCATTTGTTTCAATCGTTCTCTGACTATAAAGCATCTCTTCTAGCACCTTTGGAGTAACAGTTACAATATTTGCTCCTGATGCAAATGATTCACCCACTTGAGAAACATTGCGAATACTTCCTACAATCAATTTTGGAACGTCATATCCACCATTATTTAAAAATTCTCCAATTGCTTTAACTATTTTTGCAGGATGTGAATTCACCTCTGTAGCATGCCCAAGCACAGGATGGTTTTTTAGAAATTCTTTATTTGTTCTATATTTTTCTTGGTCTTCAATACTACGAGCCCAAAACAAACTAATAAATGACGGGGATGGATGGTTTCGAACAGCAAGAGAAGCCATCACTAACTGCTCATAATTCATAATTGCGGTAATGTTTACCGGGATTTTCAAATCGCCGAGTTTCTTAATAACATTTAAACATTTTAAATCCGAAGGTATCATTGGAACTTTAACAATAATATTTGGAGCAATTTGTCTATACTTTTTTGCCTCAGTTATCATTTGTTCAACACTTGCAGTACTGTCGGTAAGCTCAATAGATACAGGCTTGCCTTTCATTATTTTACAAATTGTTTTTATAGTTGGAATAACTTCTTTCAAAGTGAGACCATCCTTAAGCATGATGCTTTGGTTTGTAGTAACACCATCTATAATTCCGGTTGCATTCCATTTTTCTATTTCTTTTATACTTGAAGAATCGAGGAAAATACTGCGGTTAAAATTAATTTTTTTCATTTGCTTTTTAAATTCTATGTGTTATAAAAATATGATAGTAATATAAATGATATAATATACTCTTAGTTAGTGGTTTGCAAGATTAAAATGAAGTATATCCTAAACTTACATAAAATGAAAAAAAGAGCTGTATTTCTCGACAGGGATGGTGTTATAAATGAGTTGCACTATGAACCTGAATATGGGGTTATTGAAAGCCCATTGAATCCGGGGCAAGTTAATTTGATGTTTGGAATTATTCCACTCTTACAAAAACTTAAAAAACTTGGATATGTACTAATTATTATTTCCAATCAACCAAATTTAGGATTAGGAAAAACCAGCAAGTCGAACTTTACCGCAATCTCTAAAAAAATTACCCAGCTACTTGAGAGAGAAGGTGTTGTGATCGACGCCGAGTATTATTGCTTTCATCATCCTTTCGCAAAGATCGCGAAATTTAGAAAAAAATGCGATTGCCGGAAACCCAACACATCCTTGTTTCAAAAAGCCGTAAAAGAACATGATATCGATCTTAATACATCGTGGATGATTGGAGATGGAATATCTGATGTTAAAGCAGGAAAGGCTATCGGGTGCAAAACAATACTCCTTGCCAACATAGATGCAACGGATAATTTGAGAATTATCGAACAGCAATTAAAAAACAACACACCCGATTATATAATTAAGAAACTTGTTGATATTCTCTCTATCATTAAAAAATGAAAGCAATTATTATAGCAGGGGGCAGAGGTGAACGATTACTACCTCTCACTAATACGATTCCTAAGCCCATGGTTCTCGTGGAAGGAAAACCTATCCTTCTCCATGCCTTAAATTTATTAAAAAGCCACGGCATTAAAGATTTTATAATCGCGGTTTGTTATCTGCCGGAAGTCATCACCTCATATTTTGGCGACGGTTCACAATTTGGAGTAACTATCAGATATACATACGAGGATCCACAAAAACCCCTCGGCACCTCTGGGGCTATAATGTTAAGCAAAGATCTTATTACAGAAAGTTTCATCGTTACATATGCTGATATATTAAGAAAACTGGATGTGACTAAAATGATTAAGGCCCACAAAAAAACAAAAGCTTTCGCCACTTTACATGTCTATAAAAGAATCGGCTTGAACGCGAAAAGTATGGTTGAATTCGATACAAATAAAAAGATTTTAAGGTTTGAAGAGAAACCATCTGGAAAAAACACGAAGCATAAATTTATTTGGGTTAATGGTTCATTTTATATTTTAGAGCCAGATATATTTGACTTCATACCAGATTATAAAAAGAGCGACTTCGGAAAAGATACTTTTCCGGAGTTACTCTCGCACTCAAAAGCCATACACGCATACCCAACAACAGATTATTTTATAGACATAGGCAATCTTAAAAAACTTAAGCAAGCTAGAAAAGATATAAAAAATAAATTAGTCTAACTTCGTAATTTTGGATGAGTAACAATTGAATGCCAGATTAACGCTTGAAAACTTTCAGCAAGTGGTGTTATGAATTCAGCTTCTTGAATTGGAAGTAAAATTGATACTTTTGCCACTTTTCTGGTATAACCACCATCACGACTGACAATTCCCATAATAGGACTGCCTACCTTTTTTGCAATCTCTAGTGCTTTAACTATATTTGCGCTTATATTCTTCTCCATATTTCCACCCCCTACTGAAAAAACCATAACCGCATCATCAGAGGTCAGTCGGCTAACCTCTAGCCATTTACTAAAAATGGTGTCCCAGCCATCATCATTTGTCCGTGCTGTTAGTTCAGATACATTATCCGTAGGCGCGTAAGCTTCTATCTTGCAAATTTTTCGAAAATCATTTACAGCGTGAGAACAATTTGCGGCAGATCCCCCAACACCAAGAAGAAAAAGTCTACCCCTTTTTTTCTTGAGATTGGCCAACACTTTGATTGTTGCTTCAATTTCTTTTCGATCAACTTGACGCATAAGTTTTGATGCGGCGTCTAGATACAGATCAATATAATTTTTTGATTTTGTTTTCATATATTAAAAATTAAGCACAACTTTACTTCCCTCCATATCAAACCGCACTTTGCTTTCTTCTAATCCCACTTCCTTCATTCGTTTCCTGAAAGCAGACTTATTATCTTTGACATAAAACACAAACCACCCACCGCCACCGCCGCCCATAATCTTTCCTCCTAAAGCTCCCATTTTCATTGCCTCGCTATACCACTTGTCTATCTGAGGATTCGAAACATTCTTTGATAAAGTTTTTTTAATCTGCCAATGTAAATCAAATGTTTTACCAAAACTATCTACATCACCTTTTAAAAGATACTCCTTAGCTTTTTGACCTAATTTTTTTATATCATCGAGCGCTTTAATATGTTTTGGTGTGGCACAGTTTTTTTGATCAGCAAGGGCCAAATTAGTATCTCTGTATATACCCGTTCTAAAAAACAAAAGATTTGACTCCAATTCTGAAATAGTATGTAGGGATAAAGGTAAAGGATAGACAGTAACCTTTCCGGATGTGTCTCTTTCAAAGTATTTGAAACCTCCAAGAGCAACGATATACTGATCTTGAGGGCCAATAAAGTCTCTGCCTATCTTGAAACGTTCAATAGCGAAAGCTTTTTTTGCTAGATCCAATTGAGAAACAGACTCTCTTTTGAAACAATACAATGCATTCAATAAACCAACCTCGAGAGCAGCTGACCCTCCAAGACCAGATCTTCCTGACACTTCAGAATTTATATTAATGCTCACTCCTTTTAATACCCCAGTGTGCTCAAGGCATGCTTTAACATACTCACTTGGTATGTCCTTGTATGAATCACCTTGATGGGCCATTCCACCAGATGAATAGCCAATAAAGTTCGGATCCTCTGTCATACTTAATATAACAATAAGATACCTATTTATAGAGGCACTTATCCATGCCCCTCCACGAATATTACTGTACCAATCCACATCAGTTCCCCCTCCAGCAAGAGTAATACGCATTGGTGTTTGGGTAATAATAACTGCCCGATCACGCAAATTGTGTGTTTTTAGCCCATTACCAGCTTTTTTCTGACTGATTTTCTTAGTAATTATCATTGTGAGATTATAGCCATGAAATTTAATTAATACAAGTTAGGCTTTTTTAAGTTTAAATATTAGTTTTTTATAAAATTGATAATATTCTGAGCTCGTTTTTCCCAAGTGAAGCCTTGTACTTTTTGAAAAGCTTTTGCAGATAAATTTTTAATAACTTCTGGTTTGTTATACAAATCCACAATTTTTTCGGCTAAATCTTTTGAATCATCTGGTTTGAAGGAAACACCGCAGTCGTAAAGCATTTCATCTATGATAGGAAGGTTTGAATAGATGATTGGCTTCTGACTTATCATATACTCGTAAACTTTCATTGGAAAACCATACTCTCGAAAATGTGGCTTATCAGGATAAGGAATAACTAACATATCCATTGCTTGCTCATAAGCCGGAACTTCAGTAGATTTTACCCATTTGAGGAAAAGAGTTTTGTCTCCGACACCCAAACTGTCCGCGATAGCTTGATTTTCTTTTACTTCTTCATCACCAAGAGCTCCAACAAAAACCATTTTTATATTTTCATTCGGTATATAAGTCAAAGCTTTAATCATCGTTGGAACACCTTTGGACATGCCCATTGTTTTATAAAAACCGACATAGCCAACTAAAAATCCTCCAGGCAATGAAAGACGAGTTCTTAACTCCAGCTGTGACTGGTCGCTATGCTTAAACATTTCCACATCAACTCCTCCATATGAAACTAAAACTTTCGCGGGAGAAACTCCTGTTTTTTTAACTAGCGTGTCTTTTATTTTTTTTGTTGTTGAAACCAAATAGTCACTGTTGGTTGCAACAAACTTGTCTCTCCAGTCTTCAAAAAGTTGATGCCAGTCAGAAAATATTTTGTATTTGAATCTAAAGACTTTTCTCCACAAAATCAAAAATGACGATAAGTATGGGTCTGGTGAGAAAAAAACTATTTCTTTGTTATAATATTTATTTTTAATTATAAAAAATGGTAAATAAAAGAAATAAAACACGGCTCGGAAAGATTCCCGAGATTTTATAGATTGAACTTGAGTTCCCTTAAAATCATCTGCCAGTGGTCCTGCTATGACAAATGTAAAGTCCTTTCCCATGACCTTACCGAAAGCTATAGCCATAGATTTCATATATATATAGACAGGTCTGTATGACGGGAAGCGCATGGAGGTCAAAAAGATGAATTTCATAGGCTCATACTACTATAATAAGCTGTAATTAACAAAAAGATGGCTTTGTGTTATAGTGTTGGAGCTTTATAATTATAGCTATTAATTAGACCAATGCCAAAAAATACAAAAAAGGAGGTTTCAAAGAGCAAAATAGACATTAAAAACGCACGATTCTTGGTAACTGGTGGCAGTGGTTCTTTTGGCAGAAGTATTATAAAAAAACTACTCTCTCTTGGTGCAGAGCATATTATTTCGATTAGTAGAAACGAAGACCTAATAAGACAAGTTCAAAGAGAAATTCCATCTCCATTTGTTAAATTTAAAATGGGAGATATCACGGACAAAGAGATGATTGAGAGTGTTATGAAAGATATAGATATTGTTTTCAATACTGCTGCGATAAAACATGTCTCACTTGCTGAACAAAACCCACGAGAAGCATATAGAATAAACATCTTGGGGCTATTAAATCTTTTGAACACAAGTTCAAAAGTGAAACGATTTATTCATGTTTCTTCAGACAAAGCTATTGGAGTAATGAACTGTTATGGAGCAACGAAACTTTTAGGAGAATACTTAACAAGAGAATCCAATGAAATGTACAACAAAGATGCCTACTTTATTATCAGATGCCCAAATCTTTTGGGGTCACGTGGTTCTGTAACTGACGTTTGGATTGAACAGATTAAAAAGCAGAATAAAATAACGATTACAAATCCTGAAATGACTAGATATTTCGTCTCACTAGAAGACGCTGGTAGTTTTGTAGTCAATTTAGGACTATCAAAAGATGCTGATATAAAACAGATATACTATCCAAACAAGCAAACAAAAAAATATAAACTGAAAGATTTAGCAGAGGCTTTTATAAAAGTCTATGGTGATAAAAATTCAAAAGTTGAAATAGTTGGGGCCACAGCTGGTGAGAAGCAACACGAAGACTATATAGAAGATATGCCTCTGGCTAAAGTTAGCGAGCTAGTTACAATACTCAAAGTATTAAATCTAAAATAATTATCTAAAAATAAAGCTGAGGTTAACAATGTTTAAAATATAGGAGTCCATAAAAAAACTCGATAAAATATATAGAACAAGAATTGGTATTAAAAAGTACCACCATTTATTAATTTTTTTCAAGAAAAGACTTGTGATAATTACAAGTGCTGGAACAGAAATAAACAAAATACGCTGAGTTATAGCTGTCCAAATAAAAACCGGTAATACAGAAAGCGCTGTTAAATATATAAACAAAATTATTTCGTCTTTAAATATTTTTTTGTATTCTTTAAGAAGCAAATACAGCCCTGGAATAAATAAAAACCAACCAAAATTATAAAGTGATCCAAAACTTTTCACATACTCTACAATTCTTGATGGATAAACATAGACACTCTGAGCAGAAAGCCAAGAAAAATATGTATAGTTATAAGTAAAGAATGAATATATATTTATTATAATAAATGGTCCAAATGTGATTAATCCTGTAAAAAAAGTGTATCTAATAATCTTTGACCACTCCTTCCAATTTATAAAAATGATAAGTCCTAAAATTACGACGTAGCCCAAAAGTGCAGACTCTTTAAATAACCCACCAAGACCAAGCATGGTAGCGGATAGCCATAACCAGTTTATTTTTTTTGTTTGCAAATATAACAAAGAACAATATAAGGAGATAATATAGAATGTCCAACCACCAATATCCATAAGATAAGAGAGTCCCGAAGTAACAGTGGCATAATTTGTAACCAAAAGTAATGTTCCAATAAATGATACCCTCGAATCAAAAAATAATCTTTTAAGAAAGGAGTAGAAAAACATTCCCATAATAATATAGAGTAGACTGCTTACTAAAATCCATGAGATTTTTATATTATTAAAAATAACATCAACAAATCTAATCATCTGTAAACCGAAATAAGTAGTGATAATACGGTTGGGTATAAAACCTTCTGGTGTTACCCCTGATCTTAAAACATCTATCGTCTGCACATAAGAAACACTATCACCTTTTATTTGAGGATTAAGTATTAAAATAGAAAATATAGATAAAAATATTAATAATATTAGTAACCAAGATTTAAATTTATCTCTACCAATGGATGAAAAACGAAATCCAGATTTAATAATGGTCCAAATTGCAGAGAAACCATCTTTCCAATTTATTTTTTTACCTTCTTCATATGTGCGACCGGAATAAGAAATACCGACTTCATAAATTCTCATACGATTTTTTGCGATAATAGCCGTTATTTCTGGTTCAACGCCGAAGCGATTTGATTTTAAATCTGGCATAATTTTTTGAAGAGCATTTTTGGTAAAGACTTTATAACAGGTCTCCATATCTGTAAGATTCAGTCCTGTGAAAATATTTGAAAGTAGTGTTAAAAGTCTATTGCCAACATAATGCCAAAAAAACAAAACCCTATGAGGCTTGGATCCTATAAACCTTGAACCGTATACAATATCACCTTTTCCTTCAATTAAGGGATTCAGAAGCTCTAGATACTCTTCTGGATTGTACTCCAAATCCGCATCCTGAATAATAATATAATCTCCTGTTGCATGAGAGAAACCTAATCGTAGTGCTGCTCCTTTCCCACTATTTTTATCTTGAAAAATAATTTTATATTTTCCAGTTTTATTTAAATCTTGTAGAATTTCTCTGGTACCATCGGTAGAATAATCATCAATGATTATAATTTCTTTTTTTATTTCACCAATAAAACTTCCATCTACTTTTTGCAGTAAATTCAAAAAATCTTTTTTCTCATTATAAACTGGTATGACTATTGATAAAGTTTTCATCATAAAAAATTAATATAGAAAAGCAATTATTCTCTCAGCTCTCTTTTGCCAGCTGTGTTCCTCTATTTCTTTTCTGGCTTTTTCTGCCATAAGTTCGGCTGATTTTGGATCTTTCTCAATTCTCTCAATTGCTAGAACCAAAGCACTTACATCACCTGATTCGGTAAATATAGCAGAGTCCTCACCTAATATCTCTTTAATTGAAGTTAAAGGAGTTGTGATGATTGGTCTATAACTACTCATATATTCAAAAATTTTCATTGGTGACATATAAAAATTATAATGGTCATTCTTTGGAAAAGGAGCCAATAAAACATTTGAGGCTTTAAGATACATTGGGACTTCGCTATTTTTTACAAAACCTGCAAAAATAACACGATCTCCTATCTCCTCTTTTTTTGCCAAATCTTTATAGTAAACAATGTCACCTTCCTTTCCACCAACCAAAAGCAGAACAAATTTTTCTGGTAATTTCTTTATTGCAGAAAAAACTGTCCCAAGACCTTTTTCCATATTCATAGTTCTCAGCATCCCGACATAAGTAGAGATAAATTTATCTTTTGGAAGATTAAGCTTCATTCTTGCTTCTTCTGTACTAATATTTAAATCAAATAATTTAAAATCAACAGCATTTGATTCACAAAGCATTCTTTCTCTAGAGATGCTAAATATTTCCCTGATTTTTTCCATTTTCCATCTGTTTGTCACGATTATTTTCCAGACTCGTCTGAAAATTAAATTATAAAAACCTCTTTGAGATTCTGGAAAATTATGGACCTCATAAACCGTTTTTGGGAAGAAGTAAGAAGTAAGCAATAAAGGTGGGGTATCGTTTGAATGAATGACATCTGACTTACTTGCCTTAAAGAATAAATAAATAAGGGTTGAGACTGAAAAGGTAAAAAGACTTGTAATGAAAATAAACTTTTGAAAAAATGAACCGTTGTATGGAATAAAAAAGAAATCCAAACTTGGCAAAAAAACAACTTTAAAATTATCTTTGGTTCCAAAATACTCTGATGATTTTTTATTTGTTCTTCCAAGTCTTCGAGGCACAAGAACAGTAACTTCTACTCCTAACTCAGAAAAAGCTTCAGCCATTTTTGCCACAAAAAAAGCAATCCCAAGCTCTGCTGGGAATCTTCCGTGGTAAACCATAAATATTTTTTTTGGTTTTTCTGCCATAGAACTTTCCTCTACATTATTTTACTGCATATATATAGTAGCCAGAAGTTGTAGTCCTTTTGTCTGTTTTAAATAAAGTGTCCAAAAATGAAGATAATGGGTCAATAATAAATCTTAGCTTATGTTGAAATGGTATAAAGAAAAATAGGGCTTTAAAATACCCCCCTCTTTTAACATATTCTACTTTGGAGAAGTCCTTAAACAAGACCTCTATAGTATCGCTAAAAAAACGCCAATAATCGCCATAATGCCCCTTTCTAGCGTGGTATGGGTAAATTGAGGGTACATGGACAAAAACCTTACCTTGGGGCTTTAAAACCCTATAAATCTCCTCTACAGCCTTAGTTGGGTTAATTATGTGCTCCAATACTGAGTGGCATATTACTGCATCAACTGAATTTCCAGGAAGAGGGATGTTGTGAATATCGCCTATTATATCTGCACCAGTTGTGTCATCGTAATCCATAGTCTTGTAGTCAGAATTTACAAACAATTCCTTGTAATTTGCCAACCATTTTGTAAAAGGATTTCCCCCTCCAACGTCGAGAATAAATTTTTCCTTACTAATTTCCAAAATTTTTGAATCTATAAATTGTTTGCAGGTCATTTTATTTTTTTATGTCTGGAACACCCTTACAATCATATACTGATGCACTAATCTTATTATCCACTTTTTGATAAAGCAAACGACAAGTATTAAAGTATGGGATATAAAAACTATTTGGATCTAAGCGTGGAACATCTAAAACTAAGTAATACCCTTTGTTTCCATTAAGATACTCTAATTGTCCTGAAAAATACGGCGCGGTGTAAAGTCGTCTTTTATACTTTCCTATTGATTGAACATTATAGCCACCGTTATCATTGTAAACAGTTACCTTATCTATTGAGGGATTATTTTTTATGAAATCTACTGCACCATAAAGTAATGTGGGGGCATACCCGTTTATTCTTCCAAACAAGTACTCTTCAATAAACACTCCGTTATACATGATACCTATTGTTACCAAAAACACCAATGCCACTTTTTTATATTGTGGTTTCCAAAAAGCTAAAATGATGGAGCTAATTGAGAAAATCCACGACATTGCCATAAATAAAAATGAAACGTAAAATCCTAGCGGTCCTGAACCACCTGAGAAAGGATAGAGAAAATTCCATTTCAAACTTATAAATCTAGTAACCCATTCGGACTTTGGATAAAGTGAGGGAACATAAT
>JBCLGS010000014.1:0-14138 GCA_039740895.1 Parcubacteria group bacterium | reverse complement strand
TACTGGTGGGGCTTACATAACACTGAAAAACGCTTTCAACGCCGGTGGGACTTATGGCACGATTGACTACAGTGCAAACGCTGGTGGTGCAGGTACTGCGGCTCACATTTTTTCTACCGATGGGACAGAAAGAATGCGTATTATAACAGGCGGCAATGTGGGCATCGGGACGACTACTCCAACCTACCTCCTCAATCCATTCTCATCATCTGCTCCTCAACTTGCTCTCTCTGCTGGAGCAGGAGTAGCACAGTGGGCATTTAGAAATGCAGGGGGGAACTTCTATCTTTCTACAACGACTGTGGCGGGGACAGCAACATCCTCTCTCTCCGCTCTTGAAATCTCTGGTTCTGGATTTGGTACCACAACTATCAGAGGATTAAATATTTTAGGAGCTCAAGCAACAAGCACAAGCAATGTTGGATTTAATCTTTCTGGAGGTTGCTTCGCTATTTCAAGCACTTGTATTGGTGCCGGAGGAAGCGGAGCAAATCCAGCTGGTACAGGAAGTGAACTCCAATTCCGTTCATCTGGTTCTGCATTCGGAGCCATCGCCAACTCTGCTTACCTCACTGCCACCGGAGGCAATGGTTACTTGGGTCTCGGCACCACTACTCCAAAATGGACTCTCCAACTCGCCTCCTCCACCGAAGCCCAACTAGCTCTCTCCGACGGCTCACTCACTTCTCCTCATTGGACATTTAGAAATGCAGGAGGGAATTTATATTTTGCGACTTCTTCTGCGACTACTTTTGCCACCACAACTGGTATATCTGCATTAACTATTATTGGTAGCAGTGGCAACGTGGGCATCGGGACGACGAATCCGGGCGAGAAATTAGAGGTCGTTGGCGACATTATTTCCAAAGGGACAAAGTGGACTGCCAGAGCCAGCGCCACAGAAGCAAATGCGTGGATTACAGTCACCTACGGCAATGGTTTATTCGTGGCAGTGTCTTATGGTGGCACAAACCGCGTGATGACTTCACCTGATGGAATCACCTGGACTGCCAGAGTCAGCGCCGCTGGCTCCGCAGTAAATAATCAGTGGGTATCAGTCACCTACGGCAATGGTTTATTCGTGGCTCTGGCTAATGTTGGCACAAACCGCGTGATGACTTCACCTGATGGAATCACCTGGACTGCCAGAGCCAGCGCCACAGAAACAAATGATTGGATCTCCGTCACCTACGGCAATGGTGTATTCGTGGCAGTGTCTGAAGGTGGCACAAACCGAGTGATGACTTCACCTGATGGCATCACCTGGACTGTCAGAGTAAGCGCCACAGAAGGAAATGCGTGGCGATCAGTCACCTACGGCAATGGTTTATTCGTGGCAGTGTCTTATAGTGGCACAAACCTCGTGATGACTTCACCTGATGGCATCACCTGGACTGCCAGAGCCAGCGCCACAGAAGCAAATGGGTGGCGATCAGTCACCTACGGCAATGGTTTATTCGTGGCAGTGTCTTATGATGGCACAAACAAAGTGATGACTTCACCTGATGGAATCACCTGGACTGCCAGAGCCAGCGCCATAGAAGCAAATGGGTGGATGTCCGTCACCTACGGCAATGGTTTATTCGTGGCAGTGGCTTATGATGGCACAAACCGCGTGATGACTTCACCTGATGGAATCACCTGGACTGCCAGAGCCAGCGCCACAGAAGGAAATGCGTGGAATTCAGTCACCTACGGCAATGGTGTATTCGTGGCAGTGTCTATTAATGGCACAAACCGCGTGATGACTTCTGGCAAGTCTGAATTTAATGTCATTCCAACAAACAATATCTACCAAGGCGGTATGAGTATTTTCAGCAACGTCGGCATCGGGACGACTACAGCCAACAACCTCCTCACTCTCTACAAAGCTGGCTCAACCGCTGCCAACTCACCCCAGCTCCTCTTCCAAGCATCATCAACTGTCTCTGGTCTAGGTAAATTCCTTAACAATTGGGCAGTCGGTACCGACATCGCTGATGGTGGCAAGTTCAAAATCTCTTCCTCCACTGTTATTGGCACCAACGATAGATTTGTAATTAATGGGAATGGCAACGTCGGCATCGGGACGACTACACCGGTCGGGAAATTGGCAGTACTCGGTGAATCGGCTTTCGCAGGTGGAGCCAGTGTCGGTATTGGTTACGCTGGAACGGCAGCACCAACAGGAGGATTAATAATACAAGGCAATGTCGGCATCGGGACGACGGCACCTGCTTCGCTTTTGCATTTGGCAGGAGATATGACTATTGGCACGGCTTCTGATGTTGACAGAGTTATCGGGCGTGTCGGTTCGTATTCTAGTGGTGTAAGGTCGCTCACCATTAGAGCAGGTTCAACGAGCGATAATACAAGTGCTACTGGTGGGGCTTACATAACACTGAAAAACGCTTTCAACGCCGGTGGGACTTATGGCACGATTGACTACAGTGCAAACGCTGGTGGTGCAGGTACTGCGGCTCACATTTTTTCTACCGATGGGACAGAAAGAATGCGTATTATAACAGGCGGCAATGTCGGCATCGGGACGACTACCCCAACCTACCTCCTCAATCCATTCTCATCATCTGCTCCTCAACTTGCTCTCTCTGCTGGAGCAGGAGTAGCACAGTGGGCGTTTAGAAATGCAGGGGGGAACTTCTATCTTTCTACAACAACTGTTGCAGGGACAGCAACAACATCAACTTCTGCTCTTACAATCATCGGTTCAACAGGGAATGTGGGGATTGGCATCGGGACGACGCCGGGGGCGAAGTTGGATATTTATGATGGAACAGCAAATGGAATTACAACCAGTCTGAAACTGACGCGCTCTCTTGATGCAGGAGAGAATGATTATTGGGGACTGGATTTCACGGGTATTTGGTCTGGCGATCCTTCAAATCCATTTCAGGCAGCAAGGATAGATGCGAGAGAAAGAGGGGGCTATGGAGGTGACTTGATGTTTTACACGAAGGCATCAGATAGTATCCCTGCCACTGCTGCCACTGAAAGAATGAGAATTTTAAATACCGGCCTCATCGGCATCGGGACGACGACTCCTATTTCCACCCTTTCAATTCAGGGGTCACTCTGCGTTCGCAATACCGGAAGTTGCGGGACGACCGCCGGCACGATATATGCGACGACTGCCACCATCACGGACATTGATTTGGCTGAAAACTATCCGACCTCCGATGCGACACTCACTGCGGGCGAAATAGTGGCTCTTGATACATCGGCGGAGATAAGCATTAAGCGCGCTTCGACTACCGACACCGTACTCGGCGTCGTTTCAACCGATCCCGGCTTGTTACTGGGCAGTGATGTGGCGGACTCAAAGCCGGTGGTGCTCGCTGGCCGCGCGCCGGTTAAGGTGAACTTGGACGGAGGTAATATCGCTGTCGGGGACAGAATCTCACTGTCAAATACTCCCGGAGTCGGTATGAAGACCGTGACTTCCGGCGAAACCGTGGGTATCGCGCTTGAAGCATACACAGCCTCCTCTACAGGCGATAAGATAATGGTTTTCGTACATCTGAAAAATGTATTCATTCCGGGGCAATTCACGATTACATCTTCCGGCAATGTCGGCATCGGGACGAGCACGCCTGACACTTTGTTGAGCGTTTTCAGTGCTACTGCCGCCACCGCTGGCTTTTCGGGCGGAGCAACCAAGGGAGTATGGTCAATGGGCTATGATGTCACCAACAATCGTTTCGCCATCGCTTCCTCAACCTCTATCACTTCGAATGTCAGATTGGTCATTGATGGAACCGGCAACGTCGGCATCGGGACGACTACTCCTTGGCGAACTTTATCGGTTACAGGCACAGTTGGCTTTGATGGGCTGACTGGAGCAGTTGGTGCAGGTTCATTATGTTTGTCTGCAAATAAAGAAGTCGTTTACAACTCTGGATCTGACGCCTGTCTCTCATCACTTCGCGTAACAAAGCATGATATTACAAATTTAACAGTAAGTGGGCTTGACCAAATTAAGGCATTACAATCAGTTTCATTTATTTATAACGATGGCGATGGCAGAACACGATTTGGATTTATCGCCGAAGACACAGCTTTGGTTGATGAACATTTAGTAACTCGTGATGCACAAGGAAATATCTCGGGTATTGATGACAGAGCGATACTTTCTATATCTGTCCTAGCTATAAAGGAGCTTGATTCCAGAACAAAAGGACTATCATCAGCCACTTCCACAGCTGTAGGAATAAATGCAACCATCACTAGTGTAGCAGGACCAGCTTTTGGCTTATCAATGCAAGGAAACATTACTGCAAGTTCTGATGCTTACAATATGTGGATGAATCCAACTTTGTCAGGAAGTAGCGTTACGGGTTTTTATTCAAATTTAGTTGCAAACACAACACCTCAAAATATCAACAATGCTTATGCTGGTTATCTAGCTACAATGTCAAAGACAGGTTCTGGCATAGTAAGTAATGCTTATGGTTTGTTTATAGATACACAGACAATTGGAACTGATAACTTCACTATATATGCTAGCGGGTCTGGTAAATCATATTTTGAAGGTCATGTTGGAGTAGGAACGACGACACCGTGGAAGAAATTCTCAGTGCAAGGCAACATTAGCTTCAGTGGTCTCTCTGCTTCTGGAGCAGATGACAGTGCTATATGTTTGTCTGCAAACAACGAGCTGACAACATCATCTGGCTCAACATGTACTCTCTCTGCAGGAAGATACAAATATGATATTGCTACCTCCACCACTAGTGGCCTTGATTTGGTCCGTCTGCTTCGCCCTGTGTCTTTCAAATACAACGGTCAACAAAATGAACACTTTGGCTTTATCGCTGAAGAGATAGATGCAATAGAGCCACGACTGGTTGTCCGTGACAGAGATGGAATTATTCAGTCTGTACGATATGAAGAGTTTACGGCAGTTTTGGCGAAGGCGATACAGGAGTTGGATACGAAAGTAACGGGTATTGATAGTCGTTTGGCTACGCTTGAAGCTTTGGTGGCATCAAGTTCTGTGCAAATGATTAGTGCTGGTGGTGCTTCGGACGGTGTATCATCATTTAGTCAAATAGTGGCTGGTTTTGAGGCTTTAGGAGCGAAGTTTGCTCAAGGTATTACTTATCTCCAAGATGTTTTCATGGATAATTTGACTATTGGGTCAAAAACAAAACCAAATGGAATAACTTTGTATGATGAAGTAACAGGAGATGCTTATTGTTTGAAGATGAAAAATGGTGCAATGGTATCAATGGCGGGTGAGTGTGTAGTTGCAACTGTTGTGACTACAACGCCTTCAACAACAGCTACCACTACAGCAACAGCTATAGATAGTACAGTTCCAATTATTTCAATTATAGGTAACAACCCAGCAGAGATTCTGGTCGGGGATAGTTATGTTGATTTGGGAGCGAGCGTGACTGATACAAGCGCAGACGGCACAGTGAATAATAATCTTGGACTGCACTACAGCGTAAATGGAGTGAGTATGGCAGAAATTTCTCTGGACACATCTACTACGACAATCCACACAATACAATACTCCGCATCAGACGGGGCAGGGAACTGGGGCTTTGCTACTCGCACAGTCAATGTTATCCCGCAATAATTTAGTCTGCGAACTTGCAGAAGGTTGCCTTCTGCAGATGGGGACCATCTGCAGCTACCGCAAGTTTTACTTATTTGTTTTAAAGTTGTATAATGTCATTTGTTGTATTGGGTAGATGCTCTTGGGTAGAATGATATTTTACTCTAGGGAGGAAAGTCCGAACATTAAGCCATTTAGTTGGCAAGAGTAGCGGGTAACACCCGTCCGTGGCAACACGAGAGGTGCGAGCAGTGACGCCTAAGGCGAAAGCCAATGGCTCCAATGCAAATTGGAGAATTCAGTAGAAATACTGAAATGAAACGGCAAAATCCTTACTTTGATGCAAGGCCGTGTCCGCCTTATCGGCGGGAGTGCCGCTTGATCACTGTGGCAACACAGATGACAGATAAATATCTATCGTTATTTATCATCGCGAAAGTCTTGATAGATGATACAGAATTCGGCTTATAGGTACAACAAAATGAAAAACACATCTTAACCGATGTGTTTTTCATTTGCAATTTTGCAGAAGGCTCTCTTCTGCAAAAGAGAAGTTGCAGAAGAGAGCCTTCTGCAATATAATTAATTTATTATGAAATATAGAGATTATAAAGAATTTGCTCCCGGTGGGTTTTATCACATTTTTAATAGAGGTAATGGAAAAATGAATATATTTAGAGACGAAGAAGATTTTAAGCTGTTTATCCTTCGTTTAGAAGAAAATTTGTTTCCATCAAAAAAAGATGGTAGTGCAGAAGACCGCCTTCTGCAAAAGAGAAGGGAACAGCAGAAATATCCAAATAGATATGTCAGAATTGAGTTACCAGCAAATGCTTTCAGTATAATAAGTTATTGTTTAATGCCAAACCATTTTCATATTTTGATTCAGCAAAATTCTGATGTATCCATCTCTAAATTAATGTTAAAAGTGACCACAAGTTTTTCAAAATATTTTAATAAAAAATACAATAATGTCGGTCCGGTTTTTCAGGGTTGTTTTAAAGCAATAAATGTCGATAATGAAGAATATTTATTATGGCTTTCGGCTTACATACATCAAAACCCAGCCGTTGCAGGTATAGTTAGAAATTTGAATGATTATAGATATAGTAGCTACCTAGATTATGTTGGATTAAATAATACTAGAATTTGTGACACATCATTGTTACTGGAAATGTTTGAAAACAAGAAATCTGATTATGAAGAATTTGTCAAAACCAGTTTTGAATTAATAAAGGAAAAGAAAGAAATGGGGGATTTATTTCTAGATAATTAAGCATATTTCAAAGTTTGCAGAAGGCTCTCTTCTGCAAACATCATTTTGCAGAAGGCAACCTTCTGCAAGTTATCCACTTTTTTGTTTAGGTACAAGACTTTTTATATGTAATAATTATATTAACTTAAGAATTTTATTATATTTAATCTTATTAAAAAAATGGAAGAAAATTACACAATTAGGGGAAGTATAAGCCATGGGATATTGGAAAAAATATCTTTTATAATTTTGTTTGCGGTATCGTTTCTGGTACCAGTATTTTTCGTGCCTATTTCATTTATTTCTACTCAGTTTGGTACAAGTTTGCTTTTCGCTTTTGGGGTCATCCTTGCCACACTTATCTATATCATCTCAGCTTTCACCGCTGGATCGATTGATTTCCCAAAATCCTTGAAGTATTTATTTGTAATATTTGCTCTTGTTCCTATGGTTTATTTACTGGCTGGTATAGGAAATGGCTTCTCTAGGATGACTTTTTTGGGTTATACTTTTGACATAAGTACTGTCGGTTTCATGATGCTAGCTTTCGTTTATATGTTTCTGATTTCTATCTTATTTAAAAACAAGGAACGCATTTTGAATTCATACTTTGCTTTTCTTGCATCATCTATTTTGTTTTCTGTTTTTATTCTCATCCGAATTATTTTCGGTGCGGAAGTTTTATCTTTCGGTATCTTTACCGATTTAACAGGAACAATGGTTGGTAGTTGGAATAATGTCGGTATACTATTTGGAGTCACTACTATTCTTTCTCTTTTGACTTTCCAAATGCTCAATGTAAGTAAGTTGATAAAGTTTCTTTTACTTTTAGCTTTGGCATTTTCTTTGTTTATCTTGTCACTGGTTAATTTTAGCATTATCTGGATTATATTGGCTGTATGCGTGCTTTTGTACATATTGTACAATTTATTTGGATCCCAAGACCCTTTGTTTGCTTCTTTTTCCTTAACAGAAAAAATATTAAGAACACCACTAGTTCCTCTACTCGTTTTGATTGTATCAGGAATATTTATTATATGGGGCAATTCTATCGGTGGTTACATGGCAAATTCTTTCAAGATCACAAATATTGAGGTTCGCCCATCACTTGCTGTAACTCTTGATATTGCAAAAAATACTATAAAGTCTCAGCCTCTTTTTGGTTCAGGACCAAACACATTCGTTACTCAATGGTTAACATTTAAGCCAGATGACATTACCAATACAATTTTCTGGAATACTGATTTTACAAACGGCATTGGTCTTATTCCAACCTTTTCAGTTACCACAGGTATTTTTGGAATCCTTTCATGGTTTGTATTTTTCGGTTTCTATTTGTATTTTGGTGTTAAGTCAATTTTTGCTAAAATTGAGGATTCATTCTTGAAATACATAGTCATTTCGTCATTCTTTGCGTCTCTCTATCTATGGATTATGGCATTTGTTTATACTCCTAGTACCGTCATATTTATTCTATCATTCTTCTTTACCGGTTTATTTTTTGCTTCACTCTATATAGCAAATATAATTCCTCTAACCCCTTATTCATTTTCCTATAATCCGAAAATGGGTTTTATTTCCTCTCTTACCTTAGTTGTTATTTTTGTCGGTGTCAGTGCTTTGGGTTTTGGTTTGTTTAAAAATTCGCAATCATTGTGGTATTTTCAAAAAGCATTTCATTCTTTAAATACCGTTGGAAATGTTACGGAATCAGCTGTTTACCTAAACAAAGCTATTAAGTCCTCACCCTTCGATATATATTACAGAGCTCTTTCTGAAGTAGAGCTAATAAAAATAAGCGCCATTATTTCTCAAGATTCGAAAAAAGTTAAAATTGAAGATATTCAGAAGCAATTTAGTGATACTCTATCTGTCGCTATAAGTGCTGGGATTTCGGCAAAAAACGCTGATCAAACAAATTATTTAAACTGGATTGCACTCGGTAAGGTTTACGAATCAATAGTCCCATTTAAGATTCAGGGGGCCTATGAAAGTGCCAAGTTTTCTTACGATGAGGCCCTTCGCTACAACCCAAAAAACCCAGGCATATTAGTTTTGTATGCCAGATTAGCTGCTGCTAATGACGATCTAAAGGCCGCTCGCAACTACGCTCTACAAGCTATTTCCGTAAAACAAAATTATCTAGATGCATACTTCCTATTGTCACAAATTGAAGTAGCAGATAAAAATCTGAAAGGTGCTATTGATTCTGTTACTGCTGCTTCCATCATTGATCCAACCAACTCAGCTGTATTTTTCCAGCTTGGACTTTTGAAGTATAATCTTAAAGATTTCGATGGGGCAATAGTGGCTTTTGAGAAATCGATTAGTTTGGTCCCTGACTACGCTAATGCCAAGTATTTCTTGGGCTTGAGCTATGAATCCATAGCTCAGCATGACAAGGCAATAGCACAGTTTAGAGATTTGAGAAAAACAAATCCTGAAAGCAAAGAGGTTGAAGCTATCCTCACAAACTTAGAAGCTGGCAAACCAATATTCGTTGACAATGCAAAAGCTGCCAATCCAGAAAAAGCAACGAAGCTTCCAGTGAAGGAACAACAATAGATAATTAAAATTATATTTTGAAAGGAGCCCGATAAATGTTACAATCATTTATCGGGTTTTCTTTTAGTGCAAAAATCAAAATGGTAAGAAGAATTTTCAATTTATTTAACAAAGAAATTAACGGATTACACCAAGCGGCTTATTTATTGGGTTTTTTCGCTATCTGTTCACAGCTCCTAGCTCTTGTTCGCGACAGAATATTGGCGGCTGAGTTTGGAGCAGGGGACACACTGGATTTGTATTATTCAGCTTTTAGAATTCCAGATATTTTATTTGTAACCATTGCCTCAATTGTTTCTGTATCCGTTATAATTCCATTTTTAATGGAAAAATTTGAAAAGGGTGATGAAGAGGCAAAAAATTTTATTGATAATATATTCTCTTTCTTTTTCTCATTCATGGTGGTGGTCGGGGCTATCGCATTTGTTACTGCACCATTTTTTCTAAAAATAATTTTTCCTGTTTTTGCTAAGTCCAGTTCATTTCCTGATTTGATATTACTTACTAGAATAATACTTCTTTCTCCAATATTTCTCGGCTTCTCAAACTTGCTCGCAAGTATCACACAAATAAACAAAAGATTTTTCGTCTACGCTCTTTCTCCCGTGGTTTACAATGTAGGAATTATTATCGGCATCGTTTTTCTTTATCCAATTTTTGGTTTGGCTGGTTTAGGCCTTGGAGTAGCTATCGGAGCTTTTTTCCATTTCGCAATTCAAATTCCTTTTATTGTTAGTCAAAAAATGTTTCCAAAATTGCATTTCCCAATTAATTTTAGTTTGATAAAAAAAGTTATTTTGACATCTATTCCTCGGACAATAACAGTATCTTCAACAGAGCTTTCAAAACTTTTTCTTATTTCTTTAGCTGCAATGCTTGTTCCTGGGTCAGTCTCCATTTTCAACTTTGCTTTCAATCTGCAATCCGTTCCTTTCAGTATTATTGGCATTAGTTATTCATTAGCCGCTTTTCCATTACTGATAAAGCTTTTTAGTGGTGGCGATACAGAAAAATTTGTTAAACAGATGGTTGAGTCATCACAGCATATTATTTTTTGGTCTGTGCCAATCACTATTATGTTTATTGTTCTCCGTGCTCAAATTGTCAGAGTTATACTGGGGGCAGGGCACTTTGATTGGAACGACACCCGCTTGACTGCCGCCGCTCTGGCTATTTTCACTATCTCTCTTGTTGCTCAAAATTTAACGAACTTGTTTGTCAGAGCGTTTTATTCCAGAGGGAAAACTAGGACGCCCCTTATAATTAATATGATATCTTCAGCATTTATAATAGGAGTTAGTTATTTTTTAGTGCAATTTTTTCAGAACAATTTATTCTTCAGCAACTTTTTTGAATCATTGCTCAAAGTTTCGGGTATTACTGGGACGGTGATTCTAATGCTCCCACTCGGATTTTCTTTGGGGGTTATTATCAACATGATAATTCACTGGATAGGTTTCCATAGGGAATTCAGATCATATTCAGCACCAGTTCTTCGCACGCTATTTCAGGTTACAGGCGCAGGATTGATTATGGGATATGTCTCTTATATTTCTTTAAATATTTTTGATAAAGTTTTTAACATTGATACTTTTATGGGTATTTTCTTACAAGGATTTTTGTCTGGGATAGTAGGAATTATATTTTTGGTTATTGTTTTATATTTTCTCAAGAGTGAAGAGTTACGAGAAGTTTGGCAGACCCTCCACAAAAAAATCTGGAAAGCAAAGATTGTCTCTCCAGATGCCGAACTATAATAATTTTACTGACTTCTCATCATCTTGAGGAATACATCTTGTGGAATATTTATCTTTCCCCGAGCTTTCATTTTTTTCTTACCTTTTTTCTGCTTTTCTCGGAGTTTCATTTTACGAGTAATATCCCCACCATACATATGTTGAGTGACATCTTTGCTATAAGCGGAGACTGTTCGGCTAGAAATAATTCTTCCCAAGGCTTTTGCTTGGATTTTCATTACGAACATTTGGCGAGGTAGGATTGCATGCAATTTTGCCACTGCTAGTTCAGCTTCTTGCTCAACAATGCGTTTGGAAACAACTCTAGAGAAAGCTGGCAGAACTTCGTCAGCGACAAGGATATCCATTCGGACAACCTCTGCCTTTCGCATTCCTTCTGTTTCATATGAGATTGAGGCAAAGCCACTTGATGCACTTTTTAATTTATCAAAAAAGTTTCGCATAAGCTCGCGAAGTGGCATTTTCAGAAATAGTCTAGTTCGGTCTTCCCCGAAATTTTCTGATTCACCAAGTTCTGCTTCATGCTCATATAGAAGTTGCATGATATTTCCTAGGTATGAAATAGGTGTGATGATGATACAGTTTACCCAAGGCTCATGGACTTCTGAAATAAGTGTTTCGTCAGGAAAAAAAGAAGGTGAGTAAATAATTTCTGTTTTGCCGGCAAGGTTTGCAGGAGGTCCATGAGTTTTATAAGTTACTTCGTATGTGATGGTTGGCATTGTCACGACGAGGTTTAGATCGAATTCTCGTTTGAGTCTTTCTGTGATAATTTCCAAGTGAAGCATTCCAAGGAACCCACAACGAAAGCCACGACCGAGTGCACCAGATGATTCTTCTTCATATGCATATGATGAGTCAGAAAGTTTTAATTTTCCCAATGACTGTCTTAAAGTGATAAAGTCGTCCTGACTCTCTGGATAGATTGATGCCCAAACAACTGGTTTAGGTGTCATATATCCATGAAGAGGGGGTAGTGTATCTGTTACAGAAGCAACAGTATCTCCAACAGAAGCAATGCCAGGCTCTTTGATACCTGTGACAATGTACCCGATTTCTCCAGCAGTCAGGGACTCCACCGCCACTTCTTCTGGAGAAAAAATACCAACTTCAATGGAGTTAAATGTTTCTTTAGCAATTTTGAAAATTAATGGAGTGTTGCGCGAAACTGTCCCGCTCATTACTCTGATGAAAACAATTACACCTCTGTGTGTAGAATATTTAAAATCAAAAATAAGCGACCTAAAACTTGCACTTGCAGAAGGCTCTCTTCTGCAAGTATCCTCTTGCAGAAGAGAGCCTTCTGCAGATTCTGGTGAAGGGACTTTTTTGATTATTTCTTGTAATAAGGCCTCAACACCTTCTCCTGTTTTGCCTGATACTTCTAAAATTTCCTCTCGTTTACAATCAAGAAGTTTTATAATTTCTTCTTTGACATCATCAACGCGAGCTAAGGGAGAATCTATTTTGGAAATAACTGGAATGATTTTTAGTCCTGATTCCCGAGCCATACCAAGAGTGGTCAATGTTTGAGCTTGCACTCCCTGAGTAGCATCAACAAGCAGAATAGAGCCCTCAACGGCTTTAAGTGCACGAGAAACTTCGTACGAGAAGTCGATGTGTCCTGGAGTGTCAATTAGGTTTAGGATATAATCCTTTCCTTCGTGTTTGTAGGCCATTCTGACGGGTTGCATTTTGATGGTGATTCCACGCTCACGCTCAAGTTCCATAGAATCCAGAACTTGCTCTTGCATTTTGCGTTTTTCTATCGTATGGGTTATTTCCAACATTCTATCAGCCAAGGTGGATTTACCGTGGTCCACATGCGCTATGATGCTGAAATTTCGGATATGCTTCATGATTTATATTAAAGCATAGAAAAGGCAAAGATAAAAATTACAGATAGATTGCAGATGGTCCCCATCTGCAATCTATCTGTGTATTGCAAAATGGGTCAGACCGATAGCAATGGCATCAAATTCGTCGTCAGAGTTTTTATCTTTTGGAACAATAATTAATTTTTTGACCATATCAATGACTTGATGTTTTTCACTTTTGCCGTACCCAGTAACGGCAATTTTTACATCAGCGGGTGAGTATTCAAAAATATCTAAGCCCAATGAGCTACCTGCATAAAGAATAACTCCACGAGCTTCAGCTACAAGCATTGCCGTTTTTTGATTACCACTGAAATAAAGTTTCTCTGTTACCAAAGTAGTCGGTTTATATTTTTTAATTATCTCTTTAATTTTATTTCCGATGAGAGCTAATCTTTGGTGGTGGGGGATTTTGGCAGAAGTTTTAAAACATTCTGAAAAAATCAAAATCTCTTTCTGTTTTGGTAATCTTTCGATAATGGCAAGACCAAGTCGCTCATATCCAGGATCAATTGAAATAATTTTCATGTGTTTATTTTACCATAAAGAAAAAGATTGGAATTTCAGAATCAAGAAAATTGCCTTAGATGCTAGGCGCGGGAGATTTTGCGAGTGAGCCTTACTTTCTGTAAGGTGAACGAGCAAAATTGAACCGTAACAACGCAGATAAGGTAATTTTATTGTATTCTGTTATTCTGCGTTAGTGTAAACATCCTGCACCTCATCATTCTCTTCAAGTTCATCAATTAGTTCGCCAAGTTTTTCACCATCTTCGTCGGACAAGGGAATCATAGTTTGTGCCACCCAACCAGTTCCCTGAGTGTGCACAAAAGCCCATGTAGCTGAGCCAATACCAGCCAGAGCATATCCATTTTTTGATAATATGTGTTTAACTTCCTGTGCAGCTTTGTTATGGTTGTCAGTCAGCACCTCAATAATCAAAGCACAGCCACCTGGTCCGTACGCTTCGTAAGTAATAGCTTCCATAGCTGTGCTACTTTCAGCAAACTTCTTCACTGCTCGGTCAATATTGTCGCTAGGAACATTGGCTGTTTTGGCTCGTTCAATTACACTTTTCAATCCTGGGCTAGCCAAATTACCACCAGATTTTCTGGCCTCTG
>JBCLGS010000013.1:0-14916 GCA_039740895.1 Parcubacteria group bacterium | reverse complement strand
ATGGAATGCCAGACGAAAAGAAAGTCAAAGGTCCTAAAGGTTTTCACCCTGCAGTTTATACGTCCGGTGGTGGCTGGGGTGGCTCGGAAGATCCTCGTATAGTTAAGATTGGCAATAGGATTTATATGATATATATTGCCTTTGAAGGCTGGCAGTCGGTTCGCATTGCTCTTACATCTATTTCCGTTAGCGACTTTAGAAAAGGGAAGTGGAATTGGAAGAAACCAGTTTTGATTTCTCCGCCAGGAACAGTAAATAAAAATTGGCTTATTTTTCCTGAAAAAATTAATAATAAGTTCGCCATTATTCATAGTATTGCCCCGAAAATCTCAATAAACTATATAGATGATTTAGACAACATAGAGGATTTTATAAAAAGTCCTCGTCTAGAAGGTCCACAGCCAGGACGAGAGGGGTATTGGGATACAAAAGTTAGAGGTGCTGGACCGCCACCTATAAAAACCGATTTAGGATGGCTTCTTTTGTATCATGCATTAGATAAGAGAGAGCCTCACAAATATAAACTTGGAGCGATGATACTTGATATAAAAGACCCAACTAAAATTTTGTATCGCTCGGAGCATCCTATTTTATACCCAGAAATGTGGTATGAAAATGAAGGAAAACCCGGAATTATTTATGCTTCTGGGGCTGTGATAAAGGGAAGTGATTTGTTCGTATATTATGGAGGAGGAGATAGAGTGGTTTGTGTGGCAACAACAAATTTAAATAGTCTTCTTGAATATTTGAAGACTGGAAAGCCAGATGATTATCAATTACAAAAAGTTTCTGTTTCTGTTCAGTAACTTTACTTTAATAACTTTATAACCCACACATGTACGTAGTAAAAAGATCTAAGCACAACCCTATACTAAGTCCGATAAAAGGCCATCCTTTTGAAAGTTATTCCACTTACAATGGAAACCCAATAAAAGTCGGAGAATCTATTTATATGTTGTACAGAGCTCAGTCTGAGCCAGAGAGATTTGAAAACCATGAATTTTCACTTTCGGTCATTTCAAAAGCTGTAAGTAAGGACGGTATACATTTCAAAAATCGAGAAGTTTTTATATCCCCGGAATATTCATGGGAAAAATTTGGTTGTGAAGATCCTCGGGTTACAAAAATAGATGGAAAATATTTTATTTTTTATACAGCTTTGTCAGTATTTCCATTTCGTGCAGAAGGAATAAAAGTTGCTGTGGCTATAAGCAAGGATATGAAAACCATATCCGAAAAGCACCTAGTGACACCTTTCAATGCTAAAGCAATGACATTGTTTCCGGAGAAGATAAATGGCAAATATGTTGCTTTGCTTACGGTTAATACTGATTTGCCTCCGTCTCGCGTTGCTTTGGCAGAATTTGATAAATTGGAGGACATCTGGTCAGAATGTTACTGGAAAAAATGGTATTCAGAATTGGATAAGCATATTCTAGATATTCCAAAATTATCTGAAGAACATTTGGAAATTGGAGGCTGTCCTGTGAAAACAAAATCAGGATGGCTCATTGTTTATTCAAATGTTCAGAAATATATGTCAGAGCAAAAGATTTTTGGTATAGAAGCCATATTGCTTGACCATATTAATCCAAAAATGATTATTGGTAAAACTCGAGGCGCACTTCTTACTCCAGAAGAAGGCTACGAAAAATATGGTGTTGTTCCAAATACTATTTTTCCCAGTGGGTCATTGGTTGTGAAAGATAAATTACGAATATATTATGGAGCGACAGACACAACCATCGCAGTAGCTGAAGTCAGATTAGACTATTTGTTGGACTCAATGATTTTTCCATATAAGGAAGTTGGCTTTAGCAGAAAATCCATCGGTGCTCTTTTAAGACCCAGAAAAGACAAGCCGTGGGAAAGTCGAGCTATCTTCAATCCTGCTGCAATTGATATTGATGGTACTGTTTCTATTCTGTACCGCGCTATGTCTGAAGATAATACTTCAGTCATTGGTTTGGCAGAAAGTAACAACGCAGTGGAAATATCTTATATTGGAGACGAACCGATATATGTTCCTCGCGAAGATTTTGAAAGTAAGAAAATTCCAAATGGAAACTCAGGTTGTGAAGACCCTAGAGTTACTAGAATAGGAGATACAATATATATGTATTACACGGCTTACAACGGCATCACTCCTCCAAGTGTTGCTATGAGTTCTATTTCTGTAAAAGACTTTACGAAGAAAAAATGGACTTGGACTAAACCAGTTTTGGTTACCACAGATGGAGTAGATGATAAGGATACATGTTTGCATCCAGAAAAAGTAAATGGAAAATATTTTCTATTTCATAGAGTTGATAATCGTATCTGTGGTGATTACGGTTCGTCACCATCTTTTCCAGAAAGAAATAAATTTAAAAACATTCCTATTTTTGGTCCGCGACACGGAATGTGGGATAGTCTGAAGGTGGGAATGTCTGTACCACCAATAAAGACACCAAAAGGCTGGATCCTTCTTTATCACGGTGTTTCTGAGCGTTCAAGGTATCGAGTCGGTGCAGTACTGCTTGATTTGAAAGACCCTACAATCGTTCTTTCTCGTACTACAGACTGTCTTTTTGAGCCAGTTGAGGAACATGAAAAGGAAGGACAAGTAAACTTTGTTGTCTTTCCATGTGGGGCAGTTGTCAGAGAAGACACTATCTATATGTACTATGGCGGAGGGGATTCAGTGGTGGATGTGGCCTCTATTTCATTAAAAGAATTACTAGGTGTTTTGACTATCTAACCACAGAAGTTGCAGACGATTTCCGCACAACGGAAATCGAACAGAAATAATGTTTTGTCGTAGACAAGAACATTTTTCTGACGATTTCTCTACCATAATTGCAGAAGAGAGCCTTCTGCAAAGTGGAATTTTATTTAGTATCCGCTAGTGCTAGGGAATAATGAGTTCCAATAATCATTAATACTCCTACAACAAAAAAGATATATTTGAACGGAACAAACTGAAGTGTTATCACAGCTATGATTGGAGCAATTATATATGAAAGAGGTCTTGCAATTCTATAAAAACTTATAACATCGGATTTTTTCTGATTAACTTGTTTGAAGAAATAGCTATCAGTAGTAATTTCCACGAAACTTGCTCCAATACGAGTAATAAATAAAACTGTTGCCCATATCCAAAATACTTTTACAGTTATGAAAGAAATAAATATAGTTGAAAGTCCCATAATTATAAAACCGATGGTTAAAAATTCTTTTTCTCCGTATTTTTTGTCAGCCATTTTTCCTACAGGTAATTCGAAGAGAACAAAAGGAAGTAACATTATGGTGAACATAAAACCTATTTCAGTCCAGTTGAAATGCATATATTTTTGCAAATATAATGGTGTGTAGACAACCATAAAAGCATAAAATAGTTGTAGTAGGAAATTTGAGACAAAAATATTATATAGATTTTTATCTTTTATATATTCTGAAATGGTTTCTTTTATCCGAAGATGCTCAATAACTGGATTTTTTGCTCCTCTGAAAAATTTTGGAATAAAATAATATAGAGGGAGAAGAAGGAAAAATGAAAGCAAATACACATTTGAATAATTATTTTTTGCTAAAAGAAATGCCACAAAGATAGGAGCAATGACAAAAGAGGCATTGGCCAAGGTTAGATATAAACCACGAATTTCTCCAGTTTTTGTTTCATCTGTGGATACACTTTCAACAAAAACATCTAGATTAAAAGCAATAACTGATATTACGACGATATGGATTATAAAATAAAGACCAATTAAAAAATGGTTATTTGTGGAGATGATGCCGACAATTGAAAGAAGTTCTAATCCGATCATATACAGAGTGGTTTTGTAGTTTCCTATCTTGTTTAATATTTTTGATATATTTAGAAAAAGTATCGTGTTTATGACAGCGCCGATAATGTATAGGGAGCTGATTTGCGTTTCTGAAAAGAAGCTAGATAGGTAGGTTGAATTAACATAAACAATCAATGCATAGTGAATAGACAGAAACATATTGGAAATAAAAAGAGCGTTTAGTCTCTTGCTTAGTTTGAAAAGCGATAAAATATCTTTCATATTAGTAACATTATACCTGAAAAAATTGAATTTTGAAAGAAAAAAACCACTCGAGATGAGTGGTTTTTTTCTAGCTAGACTCCTAGTATTACAGGGATAACTATAGGTCTTTTTGCGGTTTTTTGGAATAAGAATCTTCCAACATCATCTGAAAGATTTGATTTAACAAAATCAAAATTTATAGGGTTCATTCCTCGAGTGGTGTCTTCGACTGTTTTCTTTATGATAAGTCTTGTTTGAGCAAGTAAATCTTGGGATTCTCGCAAATAAACAAAACCTCGAGAAATAATATCGGGAGACTTTCTCAATTTTCCAGTTTTGGTATTTATACTCACAATAATAACGAACATTCCATCTTGGGCTAACATTTTTCTATCACGCATAACCAGTTCCTGAACATCTCCGATAGAAAATCCATCTACCATCATTATTCCACCAGGGGCTTGTTCTTTTAGTCTAACAAGTTTTCTACCACCATCTTGGATTTCAATTATAGTTCCGTTGTCTGGGACAATGGTATTTTCTGGAGGCATTCCGAGAGATCTTGCTAAGTCTTCGTGTATTCGAAGTCGGTAGTGGTTTCCGTGCAGAGGCATAAAGAATTTAGGTCGAATATGTTTATGAATCCATTCTAGTTCACCGCGGTTTCCGTGACCAGTCGAGTGGATATAAACATCAGAAGATCTGTAGTGAATTATTTTTGCACCTTGTCGTGCTAGGTTATCTTTCAATTTTTCTACAGCTCTTTCATTTCCTGGAATAATAGATGAAGAGAGAAGAACGGTGTCTCTAGGAGTAATTTTGAAATATTTATGTGTCTTGTTAGACATTCTCATAAGTGCTGCGAACTCATCTCCCTGAGCTCCTGTTGCAAGAGCTACAATTCTATCTGGTGGATAGTTTGCCATATCTTCCGTGGTGATGATTGTATCTTTTTTGACATTGAGCAAACCCATTTTTATAGCAATCTCAATGTTGTTTTTCATACTTCGTCCTTCAACCACAACTTTTTTACCAAATTTCTCTGCAATCATTATGATTTTCATAATGCGTTCAAGCTGTGAGGCAAATGTACCAATAATCAAACGAGTTTTTGTGTCACGAATAATATCTTCCAAGTTTTTGTGGACAACTCTTTCTGGAGTAGAAAATCCTGGGTTCTCAACATTGGTAGAGTCCAGCATAAGAAATAGAACATTTTTGTCTTTGAATTTTGCATATTCTTTTTCTTCTGCTTCAGTGGGAACATTTTCCACATGGTCCAGCTTTACATCTCCAGGGGTGACGATAGCTCCGTAAGGTGTATCAATAATAAGACCCATTGAATCTGGAATGGTGTGGGAAACAGAGAAGAAACTGATTTTTAAGTGACCAACAGTGATAGTATCTTCTTTTTCAACAACTTTGATGTCCAATGCAGGCAAATGAGGAAATTCTTCTTGTCGCTTCCGAATCATAATAGATGTCAAAGCTCTAGTGTATATAGGTGGGTTACCGATACGGTCCATTATATAAGGAATACCTCCAATGTGGTCCAAATGTCCATGAGTTATGAAAACTGCTCGGATTTTATCCTTTCTGTCTTCAAGATATTT
The DNA here is from genome assembly GCA_039740895.1 of Parcubacteria group bacterium. Classification (GTDB taxonomy): domain Bacteria; phylum Patescibacteriota; class Minisyncoccia; order Phycocordibacterales; family DATDWN01; genus JBCLGS01. The sequence goes on along the minus strand of JBCLGS010000013.1, from coordinate 9,272 downwards.
TGTGTTGGGCAGAATGTAGTCCACTCCTGGTGTATTGTCATCTTTGAATTGAAATCCCATATCTATAACTATAATGTCATCCTTGTACTCAATAAGTGTCATGTTCTTACCAATTTCTTCACACCCTCCAAGAGGGATGATGCGAATATTGTCGTGAGCTGGCGGTATTATATCGTTGTGTTTGTGAACTCTTTTCACTGGCATTCTATCTCTTGAAAAAGAGCGTTTTTGCATACCGCGTGCTTTTATCGGCCATGTGTTTCCCATGTGTTTATTTGGTTCGTTCATAATAATTTTTTAATAATGTTTAAATAATTTCAAATTTGATTCAGTTCGAAGGGCGGAGTTTTGTTTGTGACGAAGCTGTATAAGTATACTGCTTCAAACAAACAAAATGAGTACCGAAGAAATGGATCAAATTTGGAATTATTTAGTAAAGATACCCCATACTTTGTTCGTCTCAATATACCATTCATGTACGGCACTCCATCTTTCAGAAGCAGTTGTCATTTGTCCGATTTTTATATTGCGGACGGTTTCTGGAACAATATATATGAAACTTGGTGAATAAATAAATACTGCGGGGACATCGGCGTTGATTTCTTTGATAAAGCTCTTATATAGATTTTGTTGGTTTCTTAGATTTGTTGCCTTTCTAGTATTTTCCAAAATCTTGTCTGCTTTGATATTTGTATATAAAGCGATGTTTAATCCCGGGTCTACTCTCTGTGATGAATGCCAGAAAGGATACAAGTCCATATCTCTACCGATAATTTCTCCAAACAGAAGCGAATCGTATTTTCTTGGGCGAATAATATTTTGATTCAAATCTCCAACTTCAAATATTTTAACTGTAACCCTCGCACCTATTTTTTGCCATTGTTTTTGAAGAATTTCTGCGGTAGCTTTTAGTTCTGGAGCGTCCGATGTGGAAATAGAAAAGCTTAGTGTCACCGTTTCCTTTTTATCTTTCTTTTCTAATATTCCATCTGCATTTTTCTTCCATCCATTTTTTGCAAGCAATTTTTCTGCTGCTATTATGTTGTCTTCTGTAAATGGACTGACCCCAGCAGGAGAGCTACCTTTTGGTGGTACTGGTTCATTTATAACATGACCGAAACCCGCAAGTACAGAATCGATTATTTCCTGCTTATTGGTTACCATATTTAGGGCTTGTCGTACCTCTTTATTTACAAATACAGGAGCCACATTTTGGTTGAAGAATACTCCAAAAATTCTCGGTAACGGAACAGTAACCATATCTTTTTTTTGAAGTTTTAATTCTTTTATTTGTATCGGAGAAATACCGTGCATACTCTCAATATCTCCATTTTTATAGGCAGTCAAAACACTTTTTTCATTTTGGTAAGATTTTATTGTGATATTGGTTATATAAGGTTTACCAAGTGAATATTTTTCATTAGAAATTAAATGATATTCAGATGGTAGTCCGCTTCCAGTGTAAGTGATAGAGTCAATTTTATATGGCCCTGAACCGATAGGTTTTGTGTTGTATTGGCTGAAAGGGAATTCCTCAGCACTCGCCGTTTTCCAAATATGCTTTGGTAAAATTCCAAGTGTTGCGTTTTGTATAAAAGGTGAGTAAGGCTGTTTTAGAGTGAAGGTGATTGTGTTTTCATCTATTTTACTGATTTTAACTCCGTCCCAATTTGTTTTTCGAGGACTTTTTATATTTATATCCTGTGCTCGTTCTATTGTATAAATGATATCATCTGTAGTTAATTTTGTGCCATCATGAAAATAAACATTATTTTTTAGAATGAAAGTGTAAACCAGTCCATCTGGTGAAATAGAGTACGACTTGGCGATGTCTGGAACAAGCTCTCCATCTGGCATTGCTTTGAGAAGTCCAGAATAAACAAGTGAAGATAAGTCTCTGTCTGTGTCCGAAATGGCGAGGATTGGATTTACAAAACGAGGTGAGCCTATCACACCTTCCACTAGTTGACCTCCATAATCCGGAACTTCTATTAGAAACATTTTATTTAATTGCCAAAGCAGGGACATTCCACTTGTAATGAACACAACAGCAAAAAACATGAAAATAACTTTTTCAGTTAGAGAGAAAGAATGAATAACTTTCATTATCTTGTCCCCGTAAGGCAAGTGCCATTCTTTTTTTAAGAGTGCTAGTAAAGATTCTTTATTCACGAGAGTATGTTGTCTTGTTGAGAAATTTCTTTCTCGTTGTATATCTCAGGGAGCACACGATAAGTCTTGGTAGACTTTCGCTCAATCTCGCGCCAGTCGCGCTCCGAAGTCTCCCTTCGATACACAACTTCAACGAAATTTTTTAACAAGATTCAGATTATTGTTAAGTGTTAATTATTTAATTAATAGAATTATAAATGAAGATACGGCGAAAAGGATTGCAACAATAATTGTTCCGATGAATATAATTTTTTCAGCACCTCGTTTACTGTGATTTCCAGAAGAAAAACCATCTCCACCACCAAAAGCTCCGCCCATGCCGGCTTCTGATTGCTGTAGGAGTATGCCTCCAATAAGAAGGACAGACAAAGCTATTTGAATATAAGGTAAAATTCCTATGATACTCATGATTTAATCATTATACTCATATTTGAATAATTGGCAAATGGGTGTATACTCTCGGCATATTATAAGCTTAATATTAAAGGTATGAAAAAAGTTTCAAAAACGAAAAAAATTCACAAAAGTACTCCAAAGGCTGATTCAGAGAACAGTAATGTCATGCCTCTTGGAAGTCGTGTGCTTATAAGGCCCTTTACTAGGGAGGAATTGGAGAAGAAAAACGATTTTGGCATCATTTTGCCAGATTCCAACAGGAAAGAAAAATCTGAGCAAGGTATTGTTTTGGCTGTTGGTCCTGGGGATATAGATGATGGTGAGAGAGTTCCTGTCGCTGTTAAAGTTGGTGATAAAGTTGTTTTTTCAAAATATGGGTATGATGATGTAAAAGTTGATGGAGAGGAGCTTTATTTGATAAAAGAGGAGAATATATTAGCAGTATGGAAATAATTTTTTAGTTTCTTTTTTGTCATATCTTTTGCGGAGTACGGATATTTTTCTGGTGAAAAATTCCTCAAGTCTCGGCTACCCGCCTTGCGAAGCCTCCGCAAAAGATACGACTTCAACGAAATTAAAAAATTATCTTACGTATTTAATTTTTTTAAATTATGGCAAAACAAATTATTTTTGGTGAAGATGCGAGAAAAGCCCTAAAGCGGGGTATTGATCAGGTTGCAGATGTGGTCAAAGTTACTATCGGTCCAAAGGGTCGCAATGTTATTTTAGACAGAGGTTACGGTGCTCCCATGATTACAAATGATGGTGTTTCAATAGCCAAGGAAATTACTCTAAAAAACAAGTTTGAGAATATGGGTGCAGAGATAATGAAAGAAGTTGCAACAAAGACAAATGAAGTTGCAGGAGATGGTACCACTACATCTGTCGTTCTTGCTCAGGCAATAATTACTGAAGGAATGAAGCATACAAATATGGGACTCGGTGTCATGGGAATTCGCGCAGGTATTGAGTCGGCTACAGCAGATATTGTTTTAGCACTGAAAGCTTCTGCAAAAGTCATAAAAACAAAAGATGAGATTCGTCAGGTTGCCGTTATTTCCGCAGAGTCAGAAGAGATTGGAAAAATTATTGCCGATACTATAAATAAGGTTGGAAAGGATGGCGTGGTTACTGTGGAAGAGTCGCCGTCATTTGGAGTTGAGTCAGAGGTGGTAGAAGGTATTGAATTTGATAAAGGTTACATCTCAGCTTACATGGTGACAAACGCCGAAAGAATGGAAGCAGAATACAAAGATGCCCTCGTTCTAATTACAGACAAGAAAATTTCATCTATAAAAGATATTTTGCCTTTGCTTGAAAAAATCGCTGCAACAGGTAAAAAAGAATTGGTAATTATTGCAGATGATGTAGACGGTGAGGCATTAACAACTCTCGTTATAAACAAACTTCGTGGAGGTTTTAATGTTCTTGCTGTCAAAGCTCCTGGATATGGTGATAGAAAGAAGGAGATGCTCACTGACATCGCTACTGTTTTGGGTGGGCAAGTTGTTTCAGATGAACTTGGACTGAAACTTGAGACTGTAGAACTGACAGTTCTTGGCAAGGCTACAAAGATTATTTCAACTAAAGATAGTACTGTCATAGTTGGTGGTAAAGGAAATAAATCAGACATCGCTAAAAGAATCTCACAACTTAAAAAGCAAAAAGACACCGCTTCATCAAAATTTGATATTGAAAAAATAGAGGAAAGAATTGCAAAACTTTCTGGTGGGGTTGCTGTTATTCGCGTCGGTGCTGCCACAGAAACAGAAATGAAATATTTGAAATTGAAAATTGAAGATGCAGTCAATGCTACAAAAGCAGCTATCGCTGAAGGAATAGTTGTCGGTGGAGGAGTGGCTTTGGTAAAAGCATCTCAGAAAGTTCGAGAAAAATTTGCAAAAGGCTCCGCCACGCAAAACGATGAATTCAGAGTTGGTTATGAAATAGTTTTGAACGCTTGTGAAATGCCACTTCGCCAAATTGCAATAAATGCTGGAAAAGGTGACGGTTCAATAGTAGTTGAACATGTTAAAATGGCAAAAGGAAATGGGGGATACGACGCGCTGAAAGATGAGATGGTTGCTGATATGTATCTTTCTGGAATTATTGACCCAGTAAAAGTAACCAGAACAGGACTTCAAAATGCCTCAAGTGCTTCAGCTATCCTTTTGACTACAGAGGTGGCTGTGACGGACGAACCAGAAGAGAAAAAATCAAATCAAGGCGGAATGGGTGGAATGGATTATTAGACCTGTTCCCAAATAACAGATTCGGCTAATTTCATCAATTTTGTGGTACAATTGAATTATTAAAATTTAATTAACTTTAACTTTATATTTATGGAACAAAAAAACTTTTTTCAACGAAATATGACTTGGATTATTGTAGTGGTTGTTATTCTTTTAATAGGAAGCTGGTTTACTACAAAATATAATACATTTGTAGCTCTTGGTCAGGACATTGACGGACAATGGGCGCAAGTTGAAAGTCAACTTCAGAGACGCTTTGATTTGATTCCAAACCTTGTATCCTCTGTCAAGGGTGCGATGAAGCAGGAAAAAGATGTCTTTGGTGCCATTGCCACAGCTCGTACTCAATATGCTGGTGCAAAAACAACAAATGAAAAAGTAGCTGCTGCCAACCAAGTAGAGTCCGCTATCAGTAGACTTTTAGTTATAATGGAAAATTATCCTCAAATCGCATCAGTCGGAACAGTGAAGGATTTGATGGTAGGTCTTGAAGGAACAGAGAATAGAATTGCTGTGGAGCGAGGTAAATTTAATGACAAAGTTAAAACATTCAACACTTACACAAAACAATTTCCAACAAATCTTGTTGCGGGAATGTTTGGCGTGAGTGGGAGATTTTTCTTTGAAGCTCCAAAGGAGGCACAAATTACCCCTAAAGTTGACCTAACAAACTAAACTTCCAAATTTGGCGAACTTTTTCGTTGGATTTCAAAAAATAATTGTCACCGTACCACTAAGTACGCTTTCAATTATTTTTTTCATCCACCTCAAATTTCATCCAAATTATGAAAGTTTTACAATTCATGATGTATAGAAGTTTATTGAAATTAACTTTACTAGTTGTCTTAATTCTACCTTTTTCAGTATCTGCTTTTACTGTGCCAGAGAAGCCAACTGGGTTTGTTCAGGATTATGCCAAAATCCTTTCAGAAGAGCAGGTAATACAACTTGAATTAAAACTTGAAAATTATGAAAAATTTTCAACCAACGAAATCGCTGTTGTTGCAATTCAGTCGCTGGACGGAGATACTATTGAAAATGTTGCTCAGGAAATATTTACCAAGTGGGGAATTGGAAAGAAAGATAAAAATAACGGAGTGCTGTTTCTTATTTCTGTCAGTGATAGACAAACCCGAATCCATACTGGCTACGGCGTTGAGGGAGATTTAACTGATATCGGAACCTCGTATATTCAGAGAGATGTCGTCACTCCAGCTTTTCGTGCAGGTGATTATTATGCAGGCATAAACGGCGCGGTGGATAAAATGATTGAGTCGCTAGGTGGTACAAATATTGTTCCAGATAATTATTCTGCAACCCCAAAAAGATCAGGAATAAATTGGAATATGATTTTTATCATGTCAATTATTCTCATTCAATTTGTTGCGGCAATGCTAGGTAAGTCTAAATCATGGTGGGCTGGTGGGGTTTTGGGCGGGGCTGTAGGAGTAGTTCTTTGGATTTTTGGTATTTTTGCTCTCTCAATTATTATGTACGGAATTATTTTTGTAACTCTTGTCTTTTTTGGTTTAGCATTTGATTTCATGGTTTCCAAAGCTCATGATACAAAAAACCAAACAGGCTCTTTTCCACTCTGGTTCTGGTTTCTAGGTGGAGGTGGTAGAGGAGGGAGCGGAGGCTCATCTGGCGGCGGCTTCGGCGGGGGCGGAAGTGGAGGAGGCGGTTCATCAGGAAGATGGTAAATATTTGATTTAAAAGTTTGCAAAAAGGAGAGTTCGCATAGCGGTCTAGTGCGCCACCTTGGAAAGGTGGTGTGGGGGAAACTCCACCAAGAGTTCAAATCTCTTACTCTCCGCAGTTTTTTGGAAAAAAATAAGGAGAGTAAGTAAAGTCATGTTATGACTTTACGCAGGGATTTGAAAGACGGAGCGGGTACCTAGTTAGCAAACTAGGTCGTATCTTTGCAGAAGGCGGTTTTCTGCAAAGGGCTACGAATAAGGATTTGCAGAAGACCGCCTTCTGCAGAATTTAACGAAGTTAAATTTTTCCTGCGGTGTTTATTGGACAAAGTTCGAATGTATTTCGAGCTGAATCCTGATGAGAGCTACTAATCGCACGCTCCGCGTGCGTGGTGGCTTTGGATTGAATCGTACGCTCCGATTGCGCCTCGGGCGCGCTCGTGGACTCGCGCGGGCAAGGGAACACTTGTGCAGAGCCAAAACCCAAAAATTTTCCTTCCTTTCTGATTTAATTCGGCGGGGGTGTGGGGGGTGAGGTGCGACAACTGGAAGCACCGCAAGATCTTGAGCATTTTGTAATCAAAATGTGAAAGGTGTACAGTTTCTGTAAGAAAACGACAAAAAATGGAAAGGAAATTTTTGGTTTTGCTTCGCCACTTCCATAAATCCAGTTTATCACAATATGCAAAGTTTAGGTATTGCAATCCCGCATATAGGCTGATAGTATTATGGTAGATACAATACGAACAAGAGAATGCGCTGATTTTGTCGAAAAACTACAAAAAGCTCGGCTTGAAGCAGGCTTGAGACAAATAGACATCGCTAAAAAGTTGAAGCGCACGCAGTCGTATGTATCCCGTGTTGAGGTTGACGAACAGAGGCTGGATATACTAGAATTAAAGAAGTTCGCGGAGTTGTATAAAAAAGATATTAACTATTTTATTAAATAATTATTAACTAATAGCAAAAAATATGAAAAATTATTTTCTCTCGGGTGTTATGGTCTTGTCACTTCTAATACCTGCTGTTTCTCTCGCGCAATCATCAGCAACGATTACTACATTCGGAGCGAAAGATTCCAATCCGACTAATCGATCAGTGACTGTTATATGGAACGCTTCTGGTGCGACTGGCGCACAACTTGATGTTGTTTGCAATCCAGGATCAATTCAATTTACAACAGACAAGGGAAACTCTCCTTCTTGTGAAAAAGGCGGTGTGTGGTCTTGGACGGGTCAGACTGGCGATAGCATAATTATGTATCCATCTGGAAATAATCAACCCGTAACTGTTGATTTTATTTTGACTCTTACAAACAACGGTTCACCAACAAATCAAAGTCAAAGAATCAGTGTAACTTTCCCTGCGGTTCCTGCTTCCCCTAAAATAACCCTTTTTGGTGTCAAGGATCCAAACCCTTCCAACCAGTCAGTTAATATTTCTTGGCAATCTTCAGGAGCCGCTGATGTCTCCCTCGATGTCAGTTGTAATCCTGGCACAATTAAATTCACCACAGACAAAGGCAACGCTCCGTCTTGTGAAAAAGGTGGCATGTGGTACTGGCCAAATGCAACCGGAGACAGTCTAACTGTATATCCATCGGGTAATACACAATCTGTTTCAGTGAATTTTGTGCTCACACTTAGAAAAAACGGGGTGACATTAGATAGTCAAAACGCAACAGTAACTTTTGCGCCTACTGCCACGCCAGCTCCGACAATTACTCTCTTTGCCGCTAAAGATCCAAACCCAACAACTCGTTCTGTAACGATTGTCTGGCAGTCTTCCGCAACATCCGATGCGCAGCTTGATGTAACTTGTACGCCCGGAACGATTAGCTTCATTACGGATAAAGGAAATTACCCATCGTGCGAAAAAGGCGGAGTGTGGTATTGGACTGGTCAAACAAGCGGTGCTATTTCTGTGACGCCATTGAATAACACGCAAGCAATCACTGTTCCATTTACCTTAACTCTCTCGAAAAATGGAGTGCCCACCGGTCAGACACAAACGATATATGTTACTTTCCCCGCTCCGAGCGTAAGTTCAAATCCAACAATCATTTTATTTGCCGCTAAAGATCCGAACCCTACTACAAAAGCCATAAATGTTGTTTGGCAGTCTTCAGGTACCGTAGACGCCTCATTGGATGTAATCTGTACTACTGGAACGATCAAGTTCACCACCGGCAAAGGTAATTCTCCGTCTTGTGAAAAAGGTGGCGTGTGGTCTTGGCAAGGTGAGAGTTCAGGTAATGTAATGATGTATCCGTCAGGAAACAATCAGTCAGTTACGGTCAATCTGGTATTGAGATTGTCCAAGAATGGCGTGCAGACCGATACTGCAACTATGACGGTTACATTCCCTCCAACCGTCAATACCACAAATACTTCCGCTCCTATTATTACCAATGCCACTTTGCCAGCCGATATTGATACAGTAACTACATCGTCATGTGTAGCACTTTCAAATGACCTTCGTTATCGATCACGAGATGCGCAAACGAATGGCGGGGTTTCTGATCTGCAAGATTTCTTGCAGTCAAAAGGTTTTCTCAACTCTGAACCTACTGGCTACTTCGGGCTACTGACATTCCAGGCAGCCAAAGATTTTCAGAGAGCAAATGGAATTAGTCCGACTGGTTTCGTTGGACCAATTACCAGAGCAAAAATCAAAGCGTTGAGTTGTCAATAAGCATCCAAAAGCCCCGCTTCCGAGCGGGGCTTTTCTGTTAGAGGGAGGCAATCCCCGC
>JBCLGS010000012.1:0-15239 GCA_039740895.1 Parcubacteria group bacterium | reverse complement strand
CATTAAAAATATAGTTTTTTCAGGCAATACAATCCCAGAAAAAATGGGGGCATTCCTTGATTTAAACTGGGAGAAATTAATATAAAATTAAATAATGAAAAACGGTATTTTTTTTCTTACATTTGATGGCTACTATAATTTTACATCAGGCATTGGCACTCAGACAAAAACTTTTTTGAGGGGTATTGAGTTTCATTACGAAAAGTATGCTGAAAAATATGGTGATTTCGAAATAAATCTCATTGTTCCAACATTTGACAATACTGTTTATGGATTTGATCAAGAACATATAGACTATGCCAATACTATAATAAATAAATTTGGTGGCAGTATATATACGTGTGCTTCTGTTTTAGACAAAGATGGAGCTGATTTTTGGACAGTTACTAATTGGGAAAAAATGAGTACCTCTGCCGCCGAGATTATCTTGAAAGAATCCAAGAAATACAAAAAGTGTATTGTTATTACAATAGACCCTCCCTTTTTACATACCCCAAGATATATTTATGAACAAAGTAAAACTGAAGTGAGTATTCAATGTGTAATCATGCTGTATACAAGTTCCTATATCCATGACCAAAAACTATCATACGAGAGACTGGGATGGGAATACAGTGGACTAGCGTCAGTACGAGAATATAAGAAAATTAAAATTGGAAATGTGTGTGAATATATGCATGACCACTTACTAAAATTTTATGCTGCCGAACCAAGTTCATTTGTTCCATACCCATCAAGTTTAACCTTAGAGGATATTGACTTTACCAAATTAGACCAGCCTAAAATCTTAAAAATTCTCAATAAATACCAAATACCTCTCGACAAAGACATTATATTTTCTTTTGGAAGAAGTGCGTGGGTGAAAGGTTTTGATATACTTTTAAAAAGCCTCAGCCACATTAAAAACCGACTTTATCTCGTTTTGGTCGTTACACAATTTGAAGATAGCAGAATTAGTGAATATCAAAAGTTAATTCAGGAAGGTGGCATTGAATGCACATTAATAACAGAATTTACTCGTGAACTACCAAAAACACTTTGCCAATACGAACGATGCAAAATAGTAGTGTGTCCATCACGAAATGAACCATTTTCAAATATTCCACTTGAGGTTGGTTTGTGGGCAAAAGACAAAGGTCCTGTCATATTAGCTTCTAATATAGGAGGCTTTATGGAACAGATAAATGATGGCGAAAATGGTTTTAAATTTAATATTAACGATCAAGAAGATTTAACAAAGAAAATTGAATTAATTTTAGGAATATCAGAAGACAGATTGAGGTCAATTCGATTAGATGCCTATAATAAAGTTAAAAAGGAAAGAGATTTCTTTAAAAATTTTGATTCACTACTTGGATCGATGTGGGAATAATCATGTAACTATTGAAATAAACTTAGGCCAGTGCAAAAGTTGCAAAAACAAAGGCTTTCTGGTAAGCTTTTCTAATATATGATGAATTCACAAAACACAGACGCAGTAGTAAATAGCCCATTAATAGAAGCTTTATTTTCAGTAGGAGCTCATTTTGGTTTTATAAAATCACGAAGACATCCATCGACAAAGCCTTTCATTTTTGGAGTTAAAAACAAGATTGAAATTTTTGACCTTGAAAAGACAGAAAAATCACTAGAAGTAGCCCTTGAGGCTGTAAAGATGCTTGGGGAGAAGAACGGAGTAATTCTTTTTGTAGGTGGTAAAAACGAGGCCAAGGAGGCTGTTACAACAGTGGCTGGAAGTATCAATATGCCTTATGTTGCCGGACGATTTATCGGCGGAACTTTAACTAATTATTCAGAAATCAAAAAAAGAGTTGAAAAACTAGAAATGCTTGTTGGTCAGAAGGAAAAAGGTGAGCTTGTAAAATATACAAAGAAAGAGAGACTTTTGATTGACCGTGAGATTGATAAACTTCGAGAATTCTTTTTCGGACTATCAGTTATGAAGCGCCTTCCACAGGCACTATTTGTAATTGATGCAAAACGTGAGATAATTGCTGTTAAGGAAGCAAAGAAAATGGGCATTCCTGTTATAGCTCTTTGTGGTTCCGACAACGATTTGGGTGAGGTAGATTACCCTATTCCAGGTAACGATTCGTCAAAAACTAGTATTGAATTTTTCCTACGACAAGTGGCTGGTGCTTATAAATCTGGTCAACTGAACAAACCTAAGGCATAATTAAATAATATGGAAATAACAACTGCAATTATTAAAGAATTGCGTGGTAGAACAGGTGTGTCTATTATGCAGTGTAAGAAAGCATTAGAAGAAGTTCTCGGTGATATGGAGAAGGCAGTGATGCTTCTCCAGAAGAAAAGTGCCGCTGTGGCGGACAAAAAAAGTGACAGAATCCTTAAGTCTGGAGTTATTGAGTCATATGTACACAATACTCGACAAGTCGCATCCATGGTAGAATTACTATGTGAGACAGACTTCGTGGCAAACAACGAAGAGTTCCGAAAACTTGCTCGAGATATTGCTATGCATGTTTCAGCTACCAATCCTCAGTTCTTAAAAACAGAGGATATTGATGAGCACGCAATGGAAATGGCCAAAGAAATGCTTGAAAAGGAGGTAGGTGACAAGACTGGGGACATGAAAGCAAAGATTATTGAAGGCAAGCTCTCAGCGTATTGGGCAGAAAGAGTTCTTTTAGAACAAGCATTCATTAAGAATCCTGAAATGAAAATCAAGGATCTCATAAACAGCGCAGTTCAGAAATTTGGAGAGAAGATGGAGATTTCACGATTTGTGAGGCTTTCAATTTCTCAATAATAAATATAAAAATTATGACAACAGTATTATTTATAATATCTTTTATTGGTTTGGCCGGAATTATTGGGTCAAAAATCTTTGAAGTAAAGGTCAGAAAGGTGGATTTCATCTCAGAGTTCATTATAAAAGGGGATGAGAAAATTCACCAGCTAATAAGTCTTGCTATTTTCAAGTATCACAATTACAAGAAAATCGCTGGTTTATTTGTTTTTGATTTTCTTCCATCATACGCGTATGAGATATTGGTGAAGCTGAAGGATTATGTTGCAAAGAAGTACTACAGCACAGGAGATGGTTTCAGAGGACGAAGAATTCTCCGAAGCGACGGTGCAGTATCTTCCTTTTTGGAGAGACTTTCAGAGAAAAGAACGGACGGTTTGAATCGTAAGGTTTAATTGTGTAATTTTGTTTAGAAATTTTCCACGCCACTTTAGCTCAGTTGGTAGAGCACCATTTTTGTAAAATGGATCGCGTCAGTTCGACTCTGACAAGTGGCTCAAGAACGATAATTATACTTTTCAATTCTGCAGAAGGGGACCATCTGCAGATACAGAAGACCGCCTTCTGCAGAGCAGGGTATCTTTTTCATTTCTAATTTGTCGACACAAATTAGAAATGAAAACGGGATACCTGTCACAATGTGGCTTGGATATTTTGTTTTCCGTCGAAAACAAAATTCCTCCGCCCAGCAGGGAATCGACCCTTACAGGGTCAGTACACCTTTTCTGTTTTTGTTTCGCAAAGCTCACAAAAACTATCAAAGGTTTTCGACCCCTGACGAAAGCCGTCCCACGGCTTTCTCTGGACGCACATTTAAAAAATACTCTTTTAAGAGTATTTTTTAAATGTGCACCCAGCAGGGATCGAACCTGCGACCTTATCCTTAAGAGGGATCTGCTCTACCAGCTGAGCTATGGATGCGATTTTTGACCTTGATTTTTGCACTACAAAAATCATGCATCAATAATGTTTTGCTGAAAAGCAATAACATTTTGAAGCTCAGAAAATCGTGTCCATGATAACATTTTGGCGAAGCGAAGGATGTTTCGTGGACCAAATTAAAATAAAAGTCCACTAAAATATACCATTTTCTTTTTATTTTCTCAACTTTTTTTTCTTTTGTTTTTTCTGCTTGCTTGGGACGGAGGTCGAATGCCTCACTTGTTTCTGAAGTATTTTTTCTTTCAGTGTTTTATTCAACTTAATATCTTTTAACCAAACTCCCAAAGTACTTTTTGGAAGTTCCAACTTCTTGGAAATTTCTCCATAGCTTAAACCTTTTTTTCTAAGCACAACAGCTTTCTCTTTTATTTTGTTTGGTAATGATTTCATATTTTATATTATATCAAATTTAAATAATAAATGATAATTTTATTAGATTTTCACTCAGAAATTTTATTTCTATTCTGGTGCATTTATTGTACCAAAGTTAGAATCTATTTCCAAAATCGATGATGCCACACGCTCCACGTGCGTGGTGGCTTTGAACCTCTTGCATATGCTTCGATTGTGCTATAATGCGTCTCGAGCATGCACAAATCCCAGTCGTTCTGAAGAAACATCATAAAACGGCTGGGATTGCTCCCTTAGACTTGATGCCAATAAACTTGTCCGGTGCCTTGTCCGTGTAAATCTATTTTTATATTCCCATGTTGGTCAGTTCTAAAAATTTTTTGACCAGTTTCCACTATTCCATAATTGTGGTTTTCGTAGTGAGTAAGAGCTTTATCATCTGGGTGTCTATGAGGGTTAGTGGTGCTGACAGAAATTATCGCAATTGCTGGATTTATTGAAGCAATATAATATGTATAATCCTCGTCATTATCTTGATTTTCATTAAAAAATGAAAATGAGCCGTCCAATGTTGATTTGGCGTAACTTCGTATGTATCAGTTAAATTTCTACGAAAATCCATATACTCTACATATTCAGGAGTATCTATATTTCCACTTACATCAGAATCAAAAAGACTTGTAATAGGATATTTGGCATGAAATTTTTTCTATTACTTTGTCCATAACTTTAACTCATGTGGATAACTCGACTTTGATTTTCTAGTTTTGTTCTAGTATACTAAAAGTATATAAATTAGAAAATTATTTGTCAACTAATTACATGCTTACAAAGAAACAAAAAAAGTTTATGGACTTTATAGAGTCTTATTCTGAAAAGAAAGGGTTTAGTCCATCACATGACGAAATAAGGAAGCATCTAAAACTTTCCTCTGTTTCTACAGTCAATCATTATATGAAAATCCTTCAAGAAAAGGGTTATATTAATCGAAAGAAAAATACTGCACGATCTGTCGAAATAGGAAAAAAGGAAAGCATTATAAATATTCCATTCAAAGGTTATATTGCCGCAGGGCAACCAATAGAGGTTATTGAAGAATACGAAACTATCCCAGTTCTTAGAAGTTTATTTTCTAACGGAGAATTTTTCGCTTTGGGTGTCAAGGGAGATAGTATGATTGACGAAGGAATTTTTGATGGGGATACCGTTATTGTTCGTAAACAAAATACTATTGAAGATGGAGAAACAGCAGTTGCTTTAATCAACAACAATGAAGTAACGCTTAAGAAAATTTATAGAGAAAAAAATAGAATTCGACTCGAGCCTGCGAATCCAAAACTCAAACCATTTTATGTTAAAGAGGTGATAATTCAAGGAAAAGTTATTTCTACCTTTCGCAATATAGAAGAACAAGAAAATAAAAATGCCGGAGTAAAATTGGATAATATTTATCGTTCAGATTGTATTGAATTTATGAAATCAATGGACGAAAACTCTATTGACCTAACTGTTACTTCGCCACCTTATGATGACATAAGGGATTATAAAGGGTATAGCTTTGATTTTGAAAATATTGCCAAACAACTATTCAGAGTAACAAAAAACGGGGGTATTGTAGTTTGGGTTGTTGGAGATAAAATAAAAAAAGGAAACAAAAGTCTTACAAGCTTTAAACAAGCTCTATATTTTCAACAAGTTGGTTTTAATATGCATGATGTCATGATTTACAGAAAAAAGAATACACCATTTATGAGATCAAATGCATATACTAATTGTTTTGAATTTATGTTTGTTTTAAGTAAAGGCTCACCTAAATTTTTTAGTCCATTGAAAGTTAAAACCATAAGACAAGGAAAAGAAATGCTCCCATTCAACAAAGGGGCTGATGGGGTAAATAGAAAAGTTTTAGGAGAACTAAAGGCAGAGAAAACTATGACCAACATTTGGGAATACGCAGTTGGTTATGGTGGTTCAACAAGTGACAGGTTAGCTTTTGAACATCCCGCAATCTTCCCCGAAAAATTAGCGGAAGATCATATACTTTCTTGGACTAAAGATGGCGATATTGTATTTGACCCTATGTGTGGATCTGGTACAACGTGTAAAATGGCAAGAAAAAACAATAGACACTATCTCGGATGTGATATTTCGGAAGAATATGTAAAACTTGCAGAAAAAAGACTAGGAAACTAGTTTACTCTATAAATTTAATCGCTCTCTTTATCAAATCAATATCATCTTTAAACCTCCCTATTCCTGTATTACAACTATCACAAACCCATCCTCTAGCTTCTCCATTACGATGATTATGATCTAAAACAACCTTACTTGTAATTCCAGCTATCGTTCTTTTTGCGCAAATTGGGCACTCAAAAGGTACGCTTTGTGGTTTCTTTTTTGCCCACTCTGCTTTTGTTTTTGCAGTCATATTTATACCCTCAAGATTTTTCCGACAATTAGAACATGACGGTCTCCTAACAGATCTATTGTTTATACCGTTCTGATTTTTTGCAAATTCGCTCGTATTCAATAATCTATGGCAGATGTTACAAATCTTTTTAGGAAATGCATCCCCGCACTTTTTAACATCAAATATCTTAAAGTCATTTTTATTTATATCCACCACTTGCCATATTTTCGTAAAAAATACTTTAGCACTGTCAGTTGTTTCAGATTCCATGATTCCAACCTCATCTTTTTCAACAGATAAGTTACTAGAAATACTAATTTTTCTTTTTGCAATAACAAATACTTTTTTATTTTCTGTGTTTATCATAAAGTTTATTTAACAAAATAGTCCAAAGGCTTTTTTAAAAGTTTTGCAAATTCCTTTAACTGCAAAACATCAAATCGTCTTAGTTCTATTCTGGTGCCCAGAAGAGTGGGGTAATCTTTTTAAAATCTAATTTTTCGTCAAAAACTAGATTTTAAAACGCAGATTCACGACAAGTGCTGGTGCACTCGTAGACCGTGAATCTGTTCGATTCCCACTCGCAAATCTTCAATTTGCTTCTGTGTGCCCAGAGTGGGAATCGAACCCACATCCCTTGCGAGACACGATTTTAAGTCGTGCGCGTATACCAGTTCCGCCATCCGGGCAATTTCCGCACAACGGAAATTGAACAGAAATGATGTTTTGCTAAAAGCAAGAACATTTTTCTGACAATTTCCGTACACAAATACCTGTGCATCGGGAGACCTAGGGCGGAATCGAACCGCCGATAAAGCTTTTGCAGAGCTTTGCCTTAACCACTTGGCCACTAGGTCTTTATTGATTTAACAATCTATCAATCTTCTGGCGATTTTTTTCACCAAAATCTATTTCAAAATCAAGCTGTGGAATATATCCAATTCTTGAATTATCTTTGACAAATTGCTTGAAATCACTTCGCTTTCGCTTGGCAAACTCAAGTGCAGTCTTCTCCAAATTATCCCTAAACCCGACTTCGTCGGGTCGGGCGATCAACCCATCTGGGGTTGATTTAGCCGGAAAGACTGTAAACAATATGGTAACATGTTTTTTGTCTTTGGACATCTCCACAGATGTAACTGTAAGTAGGGAAGAAGTATTTCCATTTTGCGACAAAAATCTGGCCCCGAGGTCGTGTAACAATTCTTTTATTCTCTCTGTTCGTATGGATGACATATTTTTCTTGTTGAAATTATTTTTCAGTAATTATAAAACTATCGATAGTGTCAGAAACAGCAATTTCCATTTTTGCCTCAATCATTGCTCCAAACTCTGTTCCTTCTTTTGCTTCAGTTATTTTGATTTTCTGTTGCTGTAATTCTCGTATTTTTCCTTGACCTATTTCTTCTCCGCGACGCATTATTTTGACTTGGGCGCCGAGTTTTAGACTACCTGATATTACTTTACCACCAAGTATTTGTCTGTCTTTAACTTTGCTGAAAATCTTCAGAATCTTGGCTTCTCCAAGTGACTCTACAACTTTGAATTTCGGTGTGTTTTTTACTATTGCCTCATCTAGCCATTCTGTAAGTTTGTAAATAATATCAAAGATTTTAACTTCTGTTCCATTTCTTTCGGCCAAGTTTTTTGCTGGAGTATCGATCTTAACATTAAATCCAAGTATAACAGCTTTTTTTTCTCCGTTTGAAAGTTTGACATCATTTTCAGTAATAGTTCCTATGCCTGATGATATTATTTGAGGAACAATATTTTCTTTGTTTAATTTTGATATTTCATAAACTAATGCTTCCAAGCTACTTCCTGTGTCAGCTTTTACAATAATAGGGAATTTTGCAATATTTGAGTTTAAAGTATTGCAGTTTTTATTTTGGGTAGAAATTCCTTTTTTTGTTTGCTCTAGTTTGTATTCGTTTATATGTTTGTAAGCTTCATCTCGAGTTTTGTAAGATTGGAATCTATCTCCGACTTCTGGCATGCTATCCCAACCAATTATTTTAACGGGGACAGAAAGACCCGCTGTGTTTACTTGCTGACCAAGATAATTTTCTATCATACGGATTGGAGCGGAACATATTCCTGAAGCCACATACATTCCTTTTTCTAAACGGCCGTTTTTTACGATGCAAGTAGCGGAAATACCTTTTTTTATATCACAATTACTTTCAAGCACGACACCTTCTCCTAGTGCGTTTGGATCACCCTTGAGTTCTCCAATCTCTGCCACAAGCAAAATCATATCTAGAAGCTCTGGTACACCTTCTCCTGTTTTGGAAGAAATAGGAACAACAGGAATATCTCCGCCGTATCCCTCAACATATATTTGGTTCTCCAATAAATTATTTTTCGTTCTCTCAATATCTGCTCCTGGTTTGTCTATTTTATTTATCGCCACAATATATGGAGTCTTACTTTCCAAAAGAAAAGAAAGAGCCTCAAGTGTTTGAGGTTTGACTCCATCTTCTGCTGATACGACGAGAATAGCAATATCTGCTAGTTGTGCTCCACGACTTCGAATGCCTTTAAAAGCTTCATGGCCGGGAGTGTCGATAAAAGTAATTTTGTTTTTCTTTCCACCTTTGGAAATATGTTCTACTTCGTATGCAGAAATATGTTGAGTAATCCCACCCGCTTCGTTAAGAGGTTTTATACTTTTGCGTATATATGAGAGAAGAGTAGATTTACCATGGTCTATATGACCCATTATGGCAACAATTGGAGGCCTCTCTATCAGATTTTTGAGTTCTGTGTTCATAATGGTTTTGATAATTGATAATTGATAACATATCTTGTTTCAGAAAAATATACGAAATAACGAATGGATTACGAATTATTGCGAATGGAATTAAGATTTATTCGTAGCCATTCGTGTATTTATTCGCTATTTCGTAACATGTATTTTAGCTTCTTCAACAACCCCTTTTTCTTCGTCTGTCAGTTCAAATTCACTATTGAACTTGCCCAACGGTTTTGAAAAAATACTAACTCTGTCTCGAGAATAAAGACTGGAAATAACGACTCCGTCCCCCTTTTCGCTTACGAATGCGGTTGAAAAGCTTTGGTTTCCACCTTCACCTGTTCCTTTGAATGGGTTGAATCGGATTGTTTGTACTGCTTGTATGCTTCTATTTAAACGCTTTTCCACATCTTCAAAATATGAAATTGATTCCTTTTGAAAGGTATGTATTTTTTTTATATCTTCCAAAGTTGAGACAATGGAGTCTTCTAGAGACTTCGCATCCTTTCCTTTGAGTAATCGTCTAACTTTCGTGTCCAGATAGATGACAAATCCAAGCAATATAAAAATACATCCAAGTAAAATTGCGAAAGGAACAAATAATGGGTTTGACAAAATCATACTGGATCATTATACATAAAAGCAGTCCTGCCGTCCACCCATCGTCAGCTGACGAGGTATTGGCGACAGGAACCGGGGCTCTTATGTTCGTATAGGAATCGGCCACCGCCGATTCTAGCCTATCAATCCCCGTAGCTGAATCAGCTACGGGGTATTTTTCGAATAAAAAATTGTATTTTGCAAAATATCTAGTATAGTAAAAGTGTGATATCAAAAGGTAAAAAAAGAAGAATCTTCTTAGACTATGCATCTAGCACTCCTGTAGCCAAGGAGGTTGCGAAGGTTATGGGTGATTTTCAGATAAAGAATTTTGCCAATCCTAGCGCACTATACAGCGAAGCTCTTTTTGCTAAGGAAAAAATGACGGAAGCTAGAGGAAAAATTGCTAGTATTTTGAGTTGTCAGAAAAACGAAATAATATTTACATCTAGTGGAACAGAATCAAACAACCTAGCTCTTTTAGGTGTTTTTGAAAATGCGAAAGAGAAGGGAATTAAGAAGCCACACTTTGTTACCACTTCCATAGAGCACCCAGCTATCTTAGAAGTTTGTAATGAAATTGAGCGAAGAGGTGGGGAAATCACTATTGTCTCAGTATCTCCTCTGGGAATTGTTTCGCCAAAAGATATTTTCGGAGCAATAAAAGAAAATACTGTCCTTGTCAGTGTGATGTATGCCAATAATGAAATCGGTACAATTCAGCCAATAAAAGAAATTTCTAAATTAATAAAAAACTGGCGTGAGAAAAATAATTCTGTTTTTCCATATTTTCATACAGATGCATGCCAAGCTGTCTTGTATTGTAGTGTTGATGTTTTAAGACTCGGAGTGGATATGATGACAGTCGATGGTATCAAAATGTATGGGCCTCGCGGTATGGGATTTTTGTATGTTAGAAATGGAGTAGAGTTAACTGCTACCCACTTTGGTGGTGGTCAAGAAAATAATCTCCGTTCAGGCACAGAAAATGTTGCTGGTATTATTGGTCTAGCAAAGGCTTTTGAAATTGCGGAAAAAATAAAAGAAAAAGAAACAGCCAGACTTTTGAGAATTCGCGATTACGCAATAGAAAGAATACTAGCAACATTTCCTGATGCATTATTAAACGGTTCGCAAGACGAGCGATTGCCAAACAATATAAATATTTGTTTTCTAAGATTAGATGCTGAGTTTGCAGTCATATCTTTGGATGTAGCTGGGATTGCTGTTTCTTATTCGTCTGCATGTAGGACTCTTTCTGAAAATTCCACATCTTATGTTATTGAGGCAATAGGGAAGCCAGACTGCGCTTCTTCTAGTTTACGAATAACTATGGGTAGAGAAACTACAAAAAAAGATATTGACGACTTTATAAAAGTTATAAAAAAGTTATAAAAAATGTCTTAATATTTACCCATAGACCAAATAGTGCTATTATTGAGCCATGCAAGACTTAAATAAAAACCAAATAGTATTACTCACTCTTCTTATCAGTTTTGTGACATCCATCGCCACGGGTATTATGACTGTCTCCCTTCTTCAGCAAGCCCCTGTTGAAATTACAAGAAATATAAACAGTATTGTAGAAAAGACTATTGAAAAAATCATTCCATCAACAATACTTAATTCAAATACAAAAGAAATAACGACCATCATTGTGAAGGAAGAGGATATGATAGTTGAAGCAATTAATAAAAATTTGAAAAGCATTGTTAGAATAAAAGAGAGAGACACTATTTCCGATACCGTTAGTTTTTATGGGATAGGGTTTGTGGTAGGTAAAGATGGAATGATTGCTACAAGTAGAAGGACCATTACTCCAACAAATATTTACACAGGAGTGATGAGTGACGGAAAAGAATTCACCTTGGCTCCCATAGGTATAGACAAGAAAACTAATTTTATTTTATTTAAAGCCAATCAGACAGATAAAACCAAATACGATTTTACTCCGACCTCATTCGGTTCAGTAGATATTAAACTCGGTCAATCAGTTATTAGTTTGGGAGGGGAAACTTCCAATGGAGTTTCAGTCGGCAGAGTGATGTCGCTTGGGATGAAAGAGTCTGGCACGGGAACATCCACAGTGAAATATATCGCGTCCATAGACACAGATGTTTCGTCAAAAAGTCTTGTTCTCGGAAGTCCACTTTTTGACCTTTCCGGCAATGTAGTAGGGGTTAAGCAATATGATACAACTTCAAATATTTTTGTTCCCGTAGCTCTTCTAAAGAACGAAATGACAATCCTTCTTGATAAATAAGAAGGAAATAAAAGCTCAAATTCTATTGTATTGTATATTGACTTATTAATAAAATACGAGTATAGTTTCGGTTTAATATAAAACAAAAATGCCACCATTTAATCACTTCACGACGAAAGCAAAAGAGGTAATTCGAAAGGCTCACGAGCTGGCTATTGAGCGGGGTCAAAACCATGTAAATCCACTTCATTTGCTGACAGCTTTGATATTGCAGGAAGAGAGTATTGTTTCGTCAATATTGGACAGACTTCAAGTAGATACGATTCTTTTGACTGACT
Source organism: Parcubacteria group bacterium (assembly GCA_039740895.1). GTDB lineage: Bacteria > Patescibacteriota > Minisyncoccia > Phycocordibacterales > DATDWN01 > JBCLGS01. The sequence continues at coordinate 2,867 of JBCLGS010000012.1, read as the reverse complement.
CCCTTCTTGATATTATTGAAGGAACGGAATCTGGTCAGACACTCTCCGCTTCATATCAGGTTTATTTGACACCAGAGCTTGCTCAGGTTTTGGAAATTTCCGCAAAAGAATCTAGTGAGCTAAAGGATGAATTTGTTTCAACAGAACATTTATTTTTGGCTACAATAGAAGTGCCGTCACCAGCCAGAGAATTGCTTACAAAATTTAAAATAAATAAAGAAGCTGTTACTCGTGTTATTGAAGAAATAAAAAGCACGAAAACTGTTGACCACGATGCACCAAAGAAATTTAGATCATTAGCAAAATATACAAGAAGTTTGACCAAGCTGGCTTTTGCAAATAAACTCGACCCTGTCATTGGTCGTGATGAAGAAATCACTCGCATCATACAGATTCTTTCCCGCAGGACAAAAAACAATCCAATTTTGATAGGTGAAGCTGGGGTAGGAAAGACTGCTATCGCTGAAGGTCTGGCTATCCGAATGTCGCTTGGTGAGGTCCCAGAATCACTTCGCGATAAGGAGCTTGTCTCATTAGATTTAGGACTTCTCGTTGCTGGCACAAAGTACCGCGGAGAGTTTGAAGAAAGATTAAAAAACATTTTGAAAGAAATAGAGAGGTCAGATGGAAAAATAATTCTTTTTGTTGATGAGGTTCATACTATAGTTGGAGCAGGTTCTGCAGAAGGCTCACTTGATGCCTCAAACATGCTCAAGCCCGCTCTTGCCCGCGGAGAACTTCATGCCATAGGAGCAACTACACTTAAAGAATATCAAAAATATATTGAAAAAGATCCATCACTAAGTCGCCGTTTTCAACCTGTGTATGTCAACGAACCTTCCATCGAAGATGCCATCACCATTCTCAGAGGTTTGAAGGAAAAATATGAATTGTATCACGGTGTTCGTATTACAGATGAAGCTGTCGGTGCCGCAGTAAACCTAAGTAGCAGATATATTACAGACCGATTCTTGCCAGACAAAGCTGTCGACCTTATTGATGAGTCGGCATCCTTTTTGAAAATCGCTCTGGAAAATATGCCACCAGTTCTTCAGCAAACACATTCAAAAGTAATGAAGCTTGAAATTGAGCGTGAAGCCTTGAAGAAAGAAACAGATCCAAAATCAAAAGCTAGAGTAAAAGATATAGAGAAAGCTATTGCTGACTTAAAAGAGCAAACACACGAGATAGAATTAAAATGGAAAAATGAAAAGGAAGTTGTTACAGAAATAAAAACAATCAAGAAACAACTTGAGGAACTTCGCCGTGAAGCAGAAGTGGCTGAATCAAAATCAGACCTCGCTCGCACAGCAGAAATTCGATATGGAAAAATCCCAGCTTTGGAAAAAGACTTGGATGTGAAATCAAAGAGATTGAAAAAACTGCAGAGTTCACGAAGAATCTTGAAAGAAGAAGTTACAGAAAATGATATTGCCGGAATTGTTTCAAAATGGACTGGTGTTCCCGTATCTAGAATGCTTGAAGAAGAAGCAGACAAGCTCCACCGTATTGAAGATGTTTTGAAAAATAGAATTGTTGGCCAGAATGAAGCGGTCAAGAAAATTTCAGATACTATAAAGAGGAGTCGAGTCGGCATTGCAGACCCAAATAGACCAATAGGATCATTTTTATTTCTTGGTCCAACAGGTGTTGGAAAAACAGAGCTGACAAAAGCTCTAGCACAGTTTATGTTCAACGATGATAAATCTCTTATCCGAGTAGATATGTCAGAGTTTATGGAAAAGCATAGTATCTCAAAACTTATTGGTGCGCCTCCGGGATATGTTGGTCACGAAGAAGGCGGTATTACAGATATGGTTCGTCACCGACCGTATTCAGTTATCCTTTTTGACGAGATAGAAAAAGCACATCCAGAAGTATTCAATATTTTACTTCAGGTTCTTGATAATGGCCGACTGACAGATTCCAAGGGACGAATAGTTAATTTCCGAAATACGGTTATTGTTTTGACTTCAAACATTGGTTCTCAATACATCAATAAAATGGAGAAAATCGGTTTTGCTTCAGACCATACGGACAAGGCAAATTACGAAGATGCAAAGTCAAAAGTTTTGGAATCGCTGAAGGATCACTTCCGACCAGAGTTTCTAAATCGATTAGACGATATTATTGTTTTTGATATTTTAAGCAAAGAAGCTATTGCAGAAATCGTCAAAATCCAAGTCGGCATCGTCAAAGGACGACTTCTTGAAAAAGAAATTAAATTAAATCTTTCTGATGCGGTTTTTGAACATCTGGCAAAAGAAGGCTATAGTCCACAATACGGTGCACGCCCAATAAAGAGACTTATTCAAAACAAAATCCTTACACCCATCGCAACACTTATGGTTGGTCGGGGAATTATGAGAGGGGGAGTTATCTCGGTAGATATGAAGCCTGCCCGACACGCTCTCGTAGTCGAGGCGGGCGGGCCTGCCCGAACGACTGAATTCGTTCAGTCGGGCGGGCCCGTCCGAACGGATGTTCATCCGGGCGGAGACGGAGAGTATATCTTTGATGTCAAGAAAGGAAGGAAAGGCTCACTAATCTCGGAAGGATACATGCAGGACCGTGTGGGGGTAAAATAAACTAAACAAACAAATCTCGATGCAAATCGAGATTTGTTTTTATTGTAAAATATGGTAGATTAATTAAGTGAGAAATATGCGTAGATGGCGGAGTGGTCAATCGCGACTGGCTGTAAACCAGTTGTCTTCGGACTTCGGGGGTTCGAATCCCTCTCTACGCACAAATGGCAAAAGTCCCGTTTCGGGATTTTTCCATTTGTGGCTGAGAGAAAGCCATGTTATGGCTTTCGTAGGGACTCGAAGCCCGATTGAGATTTTTTGTGATTTTAAGAAACAAAA
>JBCLGS010000011.1:0-16173 GCA_039740895.1 Parcubacteria group bacterium | reverse complement strand
GTCCTCATGGTGGGATGTAAGAATCGGTGCCTAAAAACACCACATCAAAATGTCTCCTACGGTCTCCGTTGGAGATTTATTTATTTATGGGAGAAATATTTATTTATTTTATTTATTTTCTTTGGGTTTCATTAGGGGAAAAAGTTGTGTTTCGCGAATCGTATTCTTGAGATTTTGGGCAACAGAGAAAGAATTGGGTCGAACCCTTGCGGAAATGGATTTTGGATTCAAAACGCGCGGGGTTTCTAGCAACCAGTGAAAATCTCCATGAGATGAGAGATTTTCTTCGTTCCTTCGGAACGAACCCCGCGCTAAAAGACAAAACTATCTCAATCTCATTTTGCCCGCCCTCCGATTTCGCTCGAGCCCAAAAGACGGATTCCATTCTTTCGCCATACAGCGCGCCTTCGGCGCGCCCAGATTTTGCGCTGACTTCTTCCGAAGTTTCTGTTTGTGACCTTACGGAGAGTCGAACTCCGCTTCCATCCTTGAGAAGGATGTGTCCTAACCGATAGACGATAAGGCCAAATATTAAAATCTAAAAAAACGAACTCCGCTTCCCCTCTTACAGAGGCAGTACACCTTTCACATTTTGATTACAAAACGTTCAAGGTCTTGCGAGCTGATAACATCAGCTCTCACCTTACAGGTGCAGTATACCTTTTGGACTTTTTATTTCGCTTCGCTCATAAAAATTCTCAAAAGGTTCTTTGATTGGGTCCCATCCCAATCTCAGCCTCTCGAAGGCCTATATAAACCGATACCTGCCCGCCCTCGCGTACTCGGGAGCAGGCGGGGACGATAAGGCCATGGAACGCCAAAACAATATAACATTTTTCTGAGAAAAATCAAAAATTATTTTCTGGAAAGCCATTCCTCCTCTTGTCTTACCAAAAGTTTACTTTTATCTTCTGGATGACGCATAATTTCCTCTACCACTCTTTCAAGACGCATTGCCTGAGAGCCTTTTATTAAAATAGTATCACCGTCCTCAATAATCTTTTGTAGCTCTGCACCTGCTTCTTCTGACAAATCTGTTTGAATTATTTTCGCCTCCGGAAAATCAAGAGAGAGCAACTCCTGTGCGATAAGTCTTGCACGAATTCCTACACAAAAAACATAATCCGCAATTTCTTTTATCTTGTGAGCAGATTTTCTGTGTTCTTCTGCAGAATATTTTCCAAGCTCCAACATATCACCGACAACTAATATTTTCCGACCAGATGACTTTAATTCAGCTAAAACACTCAGAGCTTGATCCAGTGCATTTGGAGAAGAGTTATATGAGTCATCAATAATAATAGTATTTTTTATCCCTTGAATAATATTCATCCTACCTGGTATTGATTTATATTGATTCAAGCTAGATATAATATTTTCTTCTGGAATCTTGAGCTCTCTACCTACAGCGAAAGAAAGCATGCTAGCATATACATTGTGTATACCAATTGATTGAAATATATTTATACTGTATTTTTTTGAATCAGCAGTTAATTCAAATGTCATACCCGTTGGTATCTTTTCTATTTTTCCACTTCCATATAATATTTTATATTCTGATGCACCCACAGAACATCCAGACCCAACGCCACAAGAAATCTTTTTTATATCGCTATCTTGAACTAAATTGAAAGAATTTTCATCATCAGCATTATAAATTATTACTCCATCTCGCACTACTGAATTAACAATTTTCTTATTTTCTTCCAAAAAAACTTCCACGCTTGGGAATAATTCAATATGAGCTGGTACTTTGCCAATAGCAGTCAAAACTAAAATGTCTGGATGCAGTAGTTGGCTTACACTTTCCAAATCTCCAATTTTATCCGCATCAATCTCCAATATTAGCCAGTCAGGGTATTCACTTTTCCATAAAATAATTCTCAAACCATGCAACATATGAATAATCAGGCTCCAAATATAATTGTTGTCTCTCGGATATCCAATGATAGTTAAAGGTAAACCTAGCTCAACAGTGAAGGATTTATCGCTTTTACGAACATAAAATTTATTTGATAAAACAGAATATAAAAGTTCTTTGGTGGTCGTCTTACCAACACTCCCAGATATGGCAATAATTTTTGGTTTATATTTTTTTAAAATGAGTTTTGACTCATACTGTAAAACTTTTTTTCCAATTTTTTTTAGGTATTCCATAATTTAAATCAATATATAGTTTTTATCTGTCAGGGGGTATCTCATAATAATTTATAAGAAAATGAGTGATATTCATGAAAGGTTCTGTTAAAGTCTCAGAGCCAAACTGAATACCTTTAGGTTTCAATGTGTATAATAAAATAAAAAATTTTGGATTGTAAGCAGGAAAGAAACCTACAAATGAATGCAAGAAATCTGTATCACTATACCCTCCTCCGCCGACCTTTGCAATCTGTGCAGTACCAGTTTTTACTGCTATAGAATAGTTTGGCATTTTGTATTTTCCACCAGCTAAAATGTTATCAACACTATAAACCATCATTCTTGAGACTTCTTCGGAAGTCGTCCTCTTCATGACTCTTCTACCTTGCTCGATTGGAATTTCTTTAGATATTCCTATTTTGTAATTTATTTGTTTGACTAAATGGGGCTGTACCAAAACACCTCCATTGGCAACAGAAGAAAGAACTCGAATAGTATTTATTGGTGTCAGTGAAATTCCTTGTCCGAAAGAAGCCGAGATAATATCTATATCCTGTTTGCTCTTCAATGAATCGACCAGACTTCTTCCTTCGTTTGGTAAATCAATTCCAGTTTTCTCACCAACACCAAAGTTTTGCATATAATCAACAAATCTTTTGTTTCCAAGAAGAGTAACTACGCGAGCCATACCGATGTTTAGAGAGTGAGATAGAGCATCCTGCATAGTTACAGTACCACGAATCTTTGTATCAAAGTTTCCAATTCGTTTTTTATTTACAATAATAAAACCGTTGTCATAATATGTTGATGATGCAGTTATCACACCTGTGTCAATACCCGCAGCTATTGAGAGTGGCTTCATAATAGAACCCATTTCATATCTATTTTCTACAAGAGGATTCGAGAAGACGGCAACATTTTTTTCTGTTTCCGGTGCGTTAGGGTCAAATGTTGGATACACTCCCATAGCATATATTTCACCTGTCGTAGGATTCATAATGATTCCAGCCGTTGTTTCCGATCCCCATTTTTCACTTGTACTTGCAAGCTCTTGTTCCAAATAATATTGAACTGTTGGTTCTATTGTTGTCACAATGTCACCCTCTGCTTGAGTTGATGTGGATGTCTCTGACTTTATACCTGCAAATATTTGAGCAAAGAAATTTACATATGCGTCATTTTTTCTATCTAAAATATTTTCATACTGCCTTTCCAAGCCATATCGTCCGGCATATTTATCTCCCTTATAACCCAAAAGACCTATTGTCTGGCTACTGGCTGAGCCACCAGGATAAAACCTCCAACGCTGCTTGTACACACTAAGGCCGGGAATTTTCAGAGCTCCAATTTTTTCTCCGAGACTAGTTTCAATTTTCTTTGCAATTTCTTCATATGGATCATTTTTCTTTGTGGCCTTAGCAATAAAAGAATCGTGGTCGGTTGGTAATATTTCATTTAATTTTAAATAAGCACCTTCTGGGTCTTTCAGTACTTGTGGATTGACAGCTACAATAAAGCCAGACTGCAGTGTTGCAGCTGAAACTAGACTGGAATTCTTATTTTGAAAAAAAATAGTCCCTCTACTAAAAATACTATTAACTGATGATGAGTATGCGTGATTAGCCTTATCTTTGTATATGTCATGCTCCACTATTTGCAACATATACAGCCTACCGATGAGGAATAAAGAGAATAAAAAAATGCATAGAGAAATAATTCTAATTCGAGTTAAATAGCTAGAATTCATAGATTCATAATATCACAGAATAATTTAGATTCTATAATTCTTTTTGGGCATAAGAAACTATACCACTTGAATTAGCTTTTATAAAAGTTTTTTCCGCAACATTTTTAAACCCCATTGCGTATGCCAATTCAATAGTTAAAGAATTTTTCAAAGAAATATATTTGAATTCCTTGTTACTGATCTCTAGTGCAATTTTGATAGAATCATTTTCAAGCTGTTCACGCATTACTATGTTTCTAACTGTTGTATTTATACAAAAAATATAAAAACCAATAGAAATGACAAGTACACCTAGGAGAGTCCAGAACATTGTTTTCTCTTTATTCATTTGTGCTATTGTGTTTGTCATACATTTTTTGAGATTATTCTTAACTTCGCACTTCTAGCTCTGGGATTTTCTTTTAATTCTTCTTCACTTGGTGTAATTGGTTTCTTTGTAACGATAATTCCATTTTTTTCTTGCTCTTTATTTTCTTTTTTACCTTCGGCAACAAAGAATTGTTTTACTACCCTATCTTCCAAACTGTGAAATGATATTACTGCTAGTCGGCCATTCGGATTCAATCTCTCAAAACTTTTTTTAATTCCCTCTTTCAAACTTTCAATCTCATCATTCACTGTGATTCTCAATGCTTGAAATGTCTTTGTCGCTGGATGGATTTTCTTGCGGTGATAAAACGATGGCGTGGCTGACTTGATAATTTCTACTAAGTCGAATGTTGTTTCAATCGGCTGTATTTCTCTTCTAGCTACGATTGCCTTGGCTATCTTGTATGCAAATTGTTCTTCTCCGTATCCTTCCAAAATGGCTTTAATATTTTCTTCATCCCACTCATTTACGATTTCTCTCGCTGTCAGTTTTTCCGCCATTTCGGACGGATCCGCCGATGAGACGGAGAAAGACATTATCAACGGTTCGTCTTTTTGAAATGAAAATCCTCTACCTGACTCCTCAAATTGGTTTGATGAAAGTCCAATGTCTAAAAGTATTTTGTCCACCTTTCCAATTTGGAGTGAATCAAGAATCTTATCTAGGTTTCGGAAACTGCCTTCGCTGTATTTCACATTGCAATCTTTCGGAAGTCTTTCTTTTGTCCGTGCGATAGCATCAGCATCCAAATCAATACCAATCATGGTTACTTTATTTCCAAATCTCTTGCAAATCTCTTCTGTGTGCCCACCGTTGCCAAGAGTTCCATCAACAAAGATGTCACCTGCTTTGATTTCTAATCCGTCTATGGCTTCATGTAAAAGAACTGTTTTATGTAAGACTTTCATATTTGTCCAATCTCTGCGTTAAAATCCTCACATAATCTTCGTCGTATACTCGATACGCCTCAGATTATGTTTCAGATTTTGCCTTGACCTTGACCAAATCTGAAAAGTCTTAAACTTACTTATAAAACCCCCACTTGCCCCAGCTTCTCTGCAAGTGTATCTGCCTGTTTCTCCACAACTTTCTTGTAATCACACCATGTCTTCTCATTCCATATTTCCACTCGTGATGACACGCCAATCACAACAACTTTGTTCTTGAGATTGGCGCGATCGCGAAGAAAATCCGGAATAAGAATACGACCAATTGAATCTATTTCCACTTCCACTGCACCTGCAAACATAAAACGGTTGAAACTTCTATTGTCCGCTTGCAAAAGTGATGACTGGTTTAATTTCTCTTCAATCTTCTGCCATTCCTTGTGAGTGAAAACGAAAAGACACTGATCCAATCCTGGAGTTACAACAATTTTCTTTCCCATCTCCGCACGAAATTTCGCTGGAAGTGAAAGGCGATTTTTTTCATCAATTGTGTGTGTATATTCCCCGATTAACATAATGTGTGAGTTATAAACTTTCTACTTTCCCATAATTTCCCACTCACTTTACATTCTATACCACTTCGTCCCACTGTCAAACACAGTTATCCACTTTTCCACCCCGAAAACACCACCATAAAACACTTATTTTGATTTGTAAAATAATAAGTAAAGACTGCTAGGGTGAGAGGCCATAATACGGCTTCTCACCCTAGCAGTTTTGGAGATGTGTTATAATTTTTTTATACAAAAAACATCTGCAGACGATTTCTCTGCTAGAGAAATCGTCTGCAGATGTTTTATTTCTGGCTCTCTTCAGTTTCTGCTTTTGCTTTTGCTGCTTGTTCAGCAAAACGCGTAGATGTGTCCCCTATTTTATTGTGTTGACTGAATATAATACGACGAACTTCGTCTGGATTGCGAACCATTGTCATGAAAAAATCGGTATTATCCTCACCCGCTGTCTGAACTTTTATATTTCCGAAATTAAGCATTGTCGGAATAAAGCCGTGAACATCTACAGTAACATCTTGTATCTTATCAAAACGAAGGTTTGTAATCTCTCTATCAAAAATTCTTTTCTGTTCAACATCAATTATTCTTTTTTCTGTCACATACCAGACGTCAAGATAATATTTAGTCCATTCCACAAAAAAGATAATCCAGAGAAATAAAATCCAGAGAATATATATAAAAGTAAATAATGCAAAGGTATTGCCTGGCAATGAGATCATATTCAAGAAATTATTCAAGATTTCTGGAACAAAAATCTTCAAAGCAGCTAAAATTATGAAGGGTAAGACAGCACCAAGGAGAAGAGCTATTGCGTTACCAAAAAAAACTATCCAGTGTTTCCGAACTTCTAAAATGACATTCTCGTCAAAATCTAGATGTAATGATGAATAATTCATTTATTTAATAAGAAGATAATGCTAAAGATGCGAATAAAAATAAAGCTAATGACACAGATATGTATAATATTTCAGCGATAATAACACCTGAGCTTTTCATACCATATCTAGACCAATGATAAAATAAAACACAAGAAACGATAAAATAAATTATGGAAAAGACAATGAAAACTATCATCAGAATCGGCACATTATCAAAATAAGAAAAATCAATCCATTTAGCAAAATCAGGAACGATGTATTTTGGAATAGTGATTGGCTCCATTAGAATATAATAACTAAAATCAATATTATAAACAAGTAAAACTTTCAAATTTGGCCAAGGTCGCGGATAAAATTTGAAAAAGAATTGGAACCTACCTGAGTGCGTAGGTGACGATTCTTTTTCAAGTTTTAGACGATGCTCCATTATTTTCTTATGAGCAAAGCGATTTAGAAAATAAGCAGTACCCTTGTGGCAAGATTGGTCATAATTTGGCCTGCAAAACATTCTTGCGAAGCAAAATGTTATTGCATGCATGATTTTCGTGGTGCGAAAATCAGAAGTTTTACAACAATTTAAATATGTCGTGGCTAGTAATAACTACCATCAGCATGATGAGCAATGTAAAACCGATAGCATTTGCCCATTGAAATACTTTAGGATTTACTGGTCGGCGAATTATAACTTCTATCAAGATAAAAAATAATCTACCGCCATCAAGAGCTGGAAATGGAATAAGGTTTATTATGGCGAGATTTATTGAAATTAGAGCAACGAGCGACAAAATAAACACAAAACCAAGATCCTCCGCTTCTCCAAATATTCCAGCTATTCCTACTGGACCTGTCACTTGAGAAAGGTCAGCACGAAATGTAACTGCGTTGTACAGAAAGTTACCTAGTCCTATTGCGGTATATTTTGTAAGCATCACTGTAGTGCGCGCACCTTCAAACAGCGCTGTAAATATTGGGAGTTTTATTGTACCAATCATATCCATCGCAACACCTATCATTCTTTTACCGGAAGCGTTGTCTGTATTTAGCACCACCTTTACAGTGGCAGGAGCTTCATTTCCACGCTTATACAATATATCAATATTTTCTGATTTACTTCCTGCAATTAACTCGGAAACTTTTTCAGGTGACACATTATCACCTTGCAAAGACATTAGTCCTGCAGAAACAAAAATTAATGCATCACCAGAACGAAGCCCCGCTTTTTCTGCTGGAGAGCCTGGAAAAACATTTATCAAAACTGTTTTAGCATCACGAACTTCGCTATAACCCATATACCCAACAGGCGCAGGTAGGCCCATAGTGAAGCCAAGTGAGATAACAAGCCATGCGAAAATAATATTAAATGTCACGCCCGCAACAAGCACGAGTGATTGAGCCCATTTAGGTTTGTAATACATACTTCGGGACTTGTTTTCTTCCGTGATTTCTTCATTGTGGGGGTCCTCACCAAAAATTTTCACAAATCCGCCAAAAGGAATCCAATTGAATGAATAGAGTGTCTCACCAAATTTCTTGCCCCATATGCGTGGTGGAAGTCCCAAACCAAACTCATCCACTCTGATACCCAGCTTTTTAGCAACAATAAAATGCCCGAACTCATGAACGAGAATTAGTATGGCTAATGATATTATAAATATAATTACAGACATTGATTTTTGTATTTAAAGACGATAATAAAAATGAATACTTATTTTGAACCATTCGCAGACTTTTGGTTCAGATACCAATACTTTTTTCCAGCCGTGAGCACGTGGTCCCAGCAGGGACCGACCGAAGGAAGTCTGCGGTAGGCGGAAAAAAGTATGCTGTATCTGACAAAAGGCGAGGACGGTGAGAAAAAGTAATCATTTTTTAAATTTTATTCACTAATCTCCTTTTGCTTTTTGTTAAACATGCTTTCCAAGATAACTCCAGAGTTGTCAATCATTTTTTGCAACTCTGTTTTTAGTCGAAACTTTTCATCTTCTGAAATTGTTCCTGCTTTTTCTTGAACATCAACATCCCTCAAAATTTTCTCTCGCTCTATTCTCAATGTAACTCGTGCATCCTCCAATTTTTGTTTTGCAACTTTTATAAGTGTGGCTCGTCTGTCTGTTGTCAACTCTGGAAATATTACTCGAATACCTGTACCATCAACCACAACAAAAAGTCCAAGGTCAGAAGCCACAATAGCTTTTTCAATTGCTTTGACTTGTGTCGCGTCCCATGGAGTAATACGAATCATCCGTGCGTCTTCAATAGAAATATTACCTACTTGATTAATCGACATATATGAACCGTATGATTCTACTTTCACTCCGTCCAAGATAGCTGGTGTTGCCCGACCTGTTCTAATAGTCGCCATTTCTCTCTTGAGCCACTCCTCAAGATCTTTTATATTTTGTTTAAGTGGTAAAAAATTGTATGCCATAAATAAGTTGAAAGTTTACAAAGTTAAAAGTAAATCCAAAATACAATAGACATTATACCAGATTATTGAAAAAAATAAAATTTAAATTGAAAGCATAAAGTTCTCCAAAATCATTTTAACTGGAGCGCCATTGTCATTTAGTGATTCCCGAGCGAGTTGACAGACCTTCAAATCATTCGTCCATTTTTTACATTCTGTATGGTCCCCGTTGAAAAAATGCTCTCGTTTACACGAGACATTCTTTTCGACTCGATTTTTCTGGTGGAAAAATCGTCTGCAGGATTGTTTATCATAAATTTCTCTTTCAATTTGATTCAATAAAGAGATAGCATCTTGTTTCGTGGATTTTTCATCTTTAATTCCATCAACTATTTTTTTCACCACTCCCATTCTTTCCAATAATGACTTCTGCAGATGGTCCCCATCTGCAGATTGTTTTTGCAGATGGTCCCCATCTGCAACTTCTATAATGACTTGGATGCGAGAACGGAATGTAGGGAGAAGCACGTCTTGAGGCATAAGAATGAAAAAATGGGTGTGGGCAGTCGGTTCTTCAAAAATTTTAAGCAAGGCATTTTGCGCTTGTTCTGTTATTGAGTTGGCTTCAATGATAAAAATCTTTAGCCCCATAGCGAACTTTGCTCTGTTACTCTGGTCTGCTGTAAAACTTCTTCTTTCTTGGCTGTCTGATAAGTCGCGAGCTTCATCAACAGTAAAAACATTAAACTGCCTACGCCAAAAATCTGGATTGCCTGCGATTTTAATACCAACGGTATTTTCTAAAAAAGAAGTAAGTTTTTTTGCAGTCTCTGAAATATCACCCACTAAAAAATATGCGTGGTGCAGTGCACCCGTGGTCTTCCATGTTTTTTCTAGTATTTCCATATCCGCATTATACCAAATTAAAAATTATATAAAAGATAAGTTTCCAAATTTGAGAACTTATCTTTTTGAAACTATTGTCTTTTTGTAAGTGTCGAGATGTTCTAGAGCAATACCCGTCCCCTTTATCACACAGTATAGTGGGTCTTTTGCTAGCACAGCCTTCACACCTATTCGGCGAAAAACAAGCTCTGGCATATTTCGGAGTTGTGATGTTCCTCCTGTCATAATAATCCCCTTGTCTATAATATCTGCCGAAAGTTCTGGTGGAGTCTCCTGCAAAACAGCTTTGATTGCTGAAATCATTTCGCGCAGGTCTTTGCTTATAGCTTTTACGACTTCATTTGTTTTGATTTCCACACTACGAGGAAGTCCTGTTATAAAATCTCGGCCTTTTATTGTGATAGATAATTCTTCATCTAGTGGAATTGCAGAACCAACTTTTATTTTAATATCTTCTGCGGTTTTGTCTCCAATACCAAGATTAAAAGTTTTCTTTATATAGTCTGCAATGGAATAGTCAAGTCTGTTGCCAGCACATTTGACAGAAGTCGAGGCCACGATGCCTCCTAGAGAAATCACCGCCACGTCAGTCGTGCCTCCACCAATATCGATAACCATGTGTCCCATAGCTTCGTGAATAGAAATACCAGCACCAATAGCGGCAAGAATCGGTTCTTTCACCACATAAGCATTTTTTGCACCCGCTCTGATGGTTGCTTCAATAACAGCTCGTCGTTCTGTGGATGTTACTCCAGCCGGAACAGAAACTAAAACTTCAGGCTTCACAAAATTCCATTTGCCTAGAGCCTTGTCCATATAATATCGAATCATCGCCTCAGTCACGCGATAGTCAGCAATCACTCCGTCTTTCATTGGGCGATAAGCAACAATATTTTCAGGTGTTCGACCAATCATTTGTTTGGCTTCAATACCAATTGCCATTATGCGATTATCCTCTTCCGACACAGCCACCACGGATGGCTCGTTTAAAACAATCCCTCTACCAGGCACAAAAACCAAAGTGTTAGATGTTCCGAGATCAATTCCCAGTTTTTTTGAAAAAATTCCCATTAAGGTTATAATAGCATAAACACAAAAATTATGAATAGAAACACAAAGCAATGGTTATTTATAGGAATCGGAATTGCTGTAGTCCTTATCGCAGGAATTGGTTATAGACTCGGATTTGGAACTCTCAGTATGATTATTCCTCTATCCAATACATCTATATTTATAAATAACATTAATAAAGCGGAAACATCGAAAGAAAATGAGACTGTAATTATTGTTGTTTCTCCAACCAAACACTCAATAATTGTTTCAAAAATAAATTATTTTCCATGGATGAAAAATTTCACAATGCCAAGTAACGGGAAAATTTCTCTTTCACCTATTTTTATTTCTCAAAATGCTTCTGGTCAAATGATAAATCAAAATGACCCGGAGTATTGGAGTCTGAAATATCAAGTTGAAAAAAATGCACTTCCAACGAGAAACTCACCTCTCATTTCAAAAGATGAAAAAGTCCGTGCGTGGATTGAAGGAAATACAATAATGACAGACTCTGGAAGCACCACCCCAGAAAGCTTACATACTGTTATTCAACCCAATACGGTGGTAAATAATTTGAGCTTTTATAAAGACAGAAATGATGCTCTTATTTTTTCCACAGGTGATAGTGTAAATATGATTGAGATTGATACAGAAAATAACCAAAACTTCATGCCTATATATAGAGGAGAAAACCCACGATTTATCCAAACTGACCCCAACTTTATATATGTAGTGGACGGAAAAACCCTCATGCAAGTCGTGATATAATGAGGATATGAACATTCTGACCATAATTCCCATAGTCAAAGGTTCGATAAAGGATTCCCTAACCTATTTTACAAAAGAAGATGTTACCAAGGGTTCTATTGTTTCCATTCCCCTGCGTAAGAAAACTGCCTATGGACTGGTCATTGAAAGTAAAAATATCGAGGACGAAAAATACAACCTCAAAACACTCTCCTACTCCATACGCAAAATAGAAAAGACAAAAGCCCGAAAAATTTTCTCTGATAATTTTATCGAGAGTAGTAAACTCATAGCTGATTATTATGCTTCAAATATCGGAAGTGTTTTGTTTAGTCTAATACCAAATGTCATTTTAGAAAACAGCATAGGAATAAACTACTCACCGAAAGATACAACCTCAGAAAGTTTTCACGAGGTTTTGTTACTTCAATCCGACGACGAAGAAAGATACGCCACATACAAAAGCCTTATTCGTGAAGAGTTTGCCAAAGGCAAAAGTGTTTTCTTTTGTCTACCAACCACAGAAGATTTAAAAAATGCGAAACATACTCTAGAAAAAGGAATTGAAAGATATACTTACACTCTCCACTCTCTTTTACCAAAAAAAGAAGTTATCGAAACTTGGCAAAAAATAATCGAAGAAACCCACCCAGTGTTAATTATTGCTACTGGATTATTTCTCTCTATTCCTCGCGATGATATTTCCACGATTATCCTCGAAAAGGAAAGTTCACGAAGCTACAAAATGCAATCTAAACCTTTTGCTGACATTAGAAATGTCGCAGAGATTATTGCAAAGAAATCAAACAAAAAACTTATGCTTGGTGATACGCTTTTGCGTGCCGAAACTCTCTGGCAAGGAAAAAATGGAAATTATGCGGAACTGTCCCCTCTGAAATACAGGTCTCTAACCACAGCCAATTGTGAGATTGTAGATATGAGAGTTCCGAAAGATCAAAAAAAAGAACAGTTCACAATTTTTTCCGATAAATTAAAAAATATAATTACCGAGGCACGGGAAAATAATGAGAATACTTTTCTTTTCTGCGGACGAAAAGGTCTTTTTCCCGTGACTGTCTGTAGCGACTGCGGAACTGTGGTAGTATGCAAAAATTGTCAGGCTCCTGTTGTTTTGTATGGAAACAAAACCGTAAGACCCCCATCAGAAAAAACTCACGAAAGTTCTGGTAAGAATTTATTTGTTTGCCACCATTGTGGAGAAAGACGAGATGCTTTGGAGCTATGTGGACATTGTGGGGGTTGGAGACTTGTTCCGCTAGGAATAGGCTCAGAGCAAGTGTTCGAGCAAATTAAAAATATGTTTCCGGAAGCTACGGTTATTATTATTGACAAAGAGCATGTCTCCACACACAAGCAAGCGGTTAAATCACGGGATTTGTTTTACAGCACACCCGGAAGTATTCTTGTCGGAACAGAAATGGTTTTGACATATCTCAATGAAAAAATAGATAATACCGCTGTAGTCTCTCTCGATTCATTCTTCTCAATTCCAGATTTCAGAATAAATGAAAAAATATTTCATATTCTGCTTTCACTGCGAGCTTTATCAGAAAGACACATGCTGGTTCAAACAAGACAAGAAAATACTTCTGCCAACTGGAAATTATTTGAATATGCAATAAGAGGAAACTTGTTGGATTTCTACCGAGATGAAATTAACGAAAGAAAACTTGTCGGGTATCCGCCTTTTACAACATACATCAAACTAACAGTGGAGGGTGAGAAAATGGCTGTCAAAAAACAAATGGTTGAAATTGTAAAATATATGGAGCCATATAAACTACTTACATTCGACGCTTTCAATCCAGGAGGAGCTAAAAAATTCACTATTCACGGCCTTATTTCAATGGAAAGAGATGCTTGGGTAGATAAAGAACTTTTGGAAAAACTGCGTTCCCTGCCACCCTTTGTGTCCATCAAAGTAGACCCTGAATCGCTTTTGTGATAAATTAAATACGAAATAACGAATTAAAACACGAATTGATACGAATAAAATCGAATTCAATTCGTAGCCATTCGTAACCCATTCGTTATTTCGTATATATTATGAAAACAATCCTTCAAAAAAATGAGCCTGTCCTGCGGAAAATTTCCTCGGAAGTTCCTTTAGACAAAATACAGACTTCCAAAATCCAGAAAATTATTAAGGAGATGAGAGCGGCGATGGATTCCCAAGAGGATGGTGCGGCAATAGCCGCACCTCAAATTGGCTACCTACTTCGAATCTTTGTTGTTTCTCACAAAGTTGCAAACTTAATCAATAAAACAAAACCAAAAAAAGATTCTGTGGGTAAAGAAAAGCCAGAAAGTTTAATGAAAAACGCAGTTTTTATTAATCCAAAAATTTTAAAATTATCTAAAGAAAAAAAGATTGTTGAGGAAGGCTGTCTTTCAGTCCGATACCTGTACGGCAAAGTGAAGCGTTCAAACAAAGCATTGGTTGAAGCGTACGATGAATATGGAAATAAATTCTCACTTGGAGGTTCTGGTCTTTTAGCACAAATATTTCAACATGAAGTAGACCATCTAGATGGGGTTTTATTTATTGATAAAGCAAAGTATGTTGAAGAAATTATCCCTGACCATCTTAAATCCGCACACTAACATCCAACGTTTAATATTATGCAACAATCTTTAATAATGTTAGTGTGCGGATAAAATAAATATGAATAATAAAAATTGGGCTTTTTTTGGTACATCAAATTTTTCTGTCATCATCTTAGAAGAAATGAAACAGGCAGGATTTTTACCTACTCTAATAGTGACCGTGATGGATAAACCAAAAGGAAGAAAATTAATAATAACACCGCCAGAAACAAAAGTCTGGGCGGAGAAGGAAAATATCAAAGTTATTCAACTTAAAACATTAAAAGTTCAAGAATCGGTTGACCTCATATGTTCGCACGGGCCGTTTGATTTTTTTGTTGTGGCATCATATGGGAAAATTATCCCTCAATCAATACTAGATATTCCAAAGCTTGGAACAATAAATGTTCACCCCTCTCTCTTACCAAAACTTCGTGGAGCATCTCCTCTACAAAGTGCAATCCTTACCGAAAATGAAACTGGTGTGTCCATAATGAGACTCGACGCAGGTGTGGACCATGGACCAATCATCGTTCAGAAGAAATTATTAGCATGGAGTAATGAAGATGTTCCATATTTTGAAGACTTGGAAAAAAGTATGGGTCATGAGGGTGGAAAAATGCTTGCAGAAATTTTACCTGACTGGCTAGAAGGCAAAGTAGTGGAGCAAGAGCAAGACCACAGTCTTGTAACACTTTGCGGAAAAATTGAAAAGGAAAATGGTGAATTAAATTTGGAAGATTCCGCCGAAATAAATTTACAAAAAATTAGAGCCTACCATATCTGGCCTGGAGCATATTTTTTTCTTGGGAAAATGCGTGTAATTGTAAAACGAGCTCATGTTGAAGAAAATAGACTCGTAATAGACCAAGTCATACCTGAAGGAAAAAAAGAAATGAATTATAAAGACTTTTTAAGAGGCCATAAATCTTAAGAAATAAAAAGTTAATTTAATTTTTCAACATTAACTGAATATCTTTATTTTTAGAAAAAATATTATTTGCTTTTTCTTCTACAGATTGAAGAATGAACAAAAGCCCAACGGTAGCAATAATACAACCAAAAACAAAACTAGCTAATTGCGGTGAAACTTTATCATTAAGATTTCCTATTTGCATCGTTTTATTTTCATGAGCTAATTCTTTTTAATATCGATTTTATTTTTGAAGCACCTCGTCTGAAGAGAGTGTTACTTTTTTTCCTTTTTGAAACAATTACCTCTTCCATATTATCTCTGGCGATATCAATTGCCGAGTATAAATCTGCTTCTTCAGCTTCAACAAAATACTGCTTACCATCGTGGGAACAGACAATGTTAAACTCAGCTTTATAAATTTCTCCTGATTTGTGATGATTGGTTGTTTTACCTATCTCAACATCACACAAAACCTCTTCATTTTCATTTAGAAACTTGTTAAAAGAAGAAACTTTTTTGTTAACATAATCCTCTATCACTCCAGTTAATTCAAAATTAGTGGTTCTTATTTTTATTTTTATCATGCTTTGATTATATCATTAATCCCCCACACGGAACAACTTACTCGGAGAGTGGTGACCTTCGATCATTACATGATCAGATTACCCAGTAGGTGATTGTACTCAATCACACCTTTTGGATTTTTTCATTCGCTTCGCTTTGAAAAACTCTCAAAAGGTCTTGCGAAGTCGTAACACGACTTCTCACCCTACTCGTAAAGCTTCGCTTTACTCCGCGGAGCCTAGTGATTATTTTCATATACAAAAAAAGTCTTTCAATAATATGAAAGATTTTTTTCAGTAAAATAATCACTAGGCTCCGCGGGTAGGATGATCTTTTTCAATTTTGATTTTTCGTCAAAAATCTAAATTGAAAACGGGGAT
>JBCLGS010000010.1:0-18606 GCA_039740895.1 Parcubacteria group bacterium | reverse complement strand
ACAAAATTATCCGTGATGACAAGCCAAAAAATCTCCACTGCTGGAGAAGACTTTAACTGGTCAAGATTAGCTTTATCATATGTAATTATAGTATAATTAATAGAATTAATTAACATAATAATGTCATGAAAATAAATCAAAAGATTTGGACAGAAGAAAAGGGTTGGGCAGATATAAGAACTGATAGTACTGCAAATAATCCACAATGGGTTTTGATGTTTGGAGGTAGGGCTCTCATCGAAGAAGGTAAACGCTACGGTGAAGTGAAAGCTATGTATCCAGATGCTGATATTATATCTTGTTCTACTGCTGGAGAGATCTCTGATGTGCAAGTCAGAGACAATTCCATCTCTTTATCTGCTGTTTATTTTAATAAAACAAATCTTAAGTTCGCTCAAACCGAGATTAAGAGCTACGACCAGAGTTATGGAGTCGGTAAGAAGCTTGCAGGTGAGCTCATTGCCCCAGATCTAGTCCATATTATGGTTTTCTCTGATGGTCAAACAGTAAATGGCACCAAGCTTGTTGCTGGATTTAATGATGTCTTACCGAATACTGTATCTGTTACTGGTGGCCTAGTAGGTGATGGTTACGATTTCAAGAAAACTTTTGTAGGGCTCAATGAGCATGGCAAACAGGGCAATGTAGTGGCTGTTGGATTCTACGGTGCTTCATTGAAAGTCGGATATGGTTCACTTGGAGGTTGGGATACTTTCGGCCTCGAGCGTACTATTACAAAATCCAAGGACAATGTTCTCTATGAGCTTGATGGTCAGCCTGCTTTGAAGCTTTATAAAGAATATTTGGGTGAGCAAGCCGCAGGTCTACCCAGTACTGGTCTACTTTTTCCGCTCCGACTACGCATAAATAATAACGGCAAAGAAGTGGAAGTTGTGAGAACTCTTCTTAATGTAAACGAGGCTGACCAGAGTATAGTTTTCGCTGGTGATATGCCAGAAGGTGTTCAAGCCACTTTGATGAAAGCCAACTTTGAGCGTCTTATAGACGGTGCTTCTGGTGCTGGTAGGATGAGTATAGAAGCTCTAGGAGACAAGAAGGCCGAGCTCGCTATCCTTATAAGCTGTGTCGGTAGAAAGCTAGTCTTGAAGGAGCGTATCGAAGAAGAAGTAGAAGCAGTTAGAACTGAACTAGGTAGCAGTGTCGCCATTACAGGGTTCTATTCTTATGGTGAGCTTTCTCCTGTAGCTTCGACCGAGAAGCAATGCGAGCTTCACAATCAGACAATGACCATAACTTCATTTAGAGAAGAATAATCATATATAGTATGCACAGAATTCTCGAACGACAAATCAAACACTCGCTAGGTGATTTGAAACTAGAAGAAATTTCCAATGAATGGAAGACTTTCTTGATAGCTGTTAGTGATACTTATACTCACGGAGACCAAGACAGAGCCTTACTAGATAACTCACTAGAATTGAGTTCTAAAGAATTCGTAATCATCAATAAAAAGCTTAAAGAAGAGAATATTATCATCGAACAGAAGGTAGAAGAGCGTACTAAAGATCTCGATCAAGAAAAGACTAAGCTGAAAAAGATTCTAGAAAGTATGACAACTGGAGTTCTTTTTCTTGATAATAATGGAGTTTTTTCTTTTGCCAATAATGCCATCTTACGCATACTAGGTGTCGAGGATGTCAGTGCAACCATGGATACCTTCCTGCAGTTTTTTAGTTCAATCTCATCACCAGAATACATAAACAAAGCTTTGGTTGGAGAATCTATAAATATTTATGAAGTAGAAGTTAAAAGTAAGATTTACTCAGTATTATTTGAACCGCTTGAGATCGAGACTGGGGTTTTTGGTGTGTTGATCTGGATCAACGATGTCACAGAACAAAAGTTGCTCGACAGATCCAAGAATCAATTCATCGCTATTGCGTCGCACGAGATGCGTACGCCACTTGCCATTATTCGTGGCAATGCTGAATTATTGTTAGATGATGAAATTATAAAACAAAACACTGAACAAAAGGAAGGGATCAAGAGTATTCTGAAGAATTCTATTCGTCTGCTCGGAATAGTGAACGACTTCCTAAATGTTCAGAATATGGAAGAGAACAAAAAGCTGCCGAAGAAAGAAGAGGTTAATATTGCTGAGATATTGCAAAATGTAATTAATGATTGTCAACCAATGAAGGTGACAAAGGGTTTATATATTGTAGCAGATAGTTCTTTCACCTTAGAAATGCCTATATTCATAATAGACCATGAATATCTACAGCAGATAGCTATCAATCTTATTAGTAATGCAATACATTATACAAAAAAAGGTGGTATAACTTTGAGCCTAGAAAAGCATGCTGATTCTATCAATGTCCTTTTTACAGATACGGGTGTGGGCATTAGTCCAGAAGATCAATTGGTTCTTTTTAAGAAGTTTGGAACAGGTAAGTCTTTCATGAAGACTAAGGAGTACGGTAGTGGTTTGGGTCTGTATATTTCAAGTTTCCTTGCAGAAAAGATTGGAGCTAGTTTGGTCCTCCAAAAGAGTGAGATAGATGTCGGTAGTACTTTTTGCCTAACTTTACCATTAACTTTAGCTAAATAATTATATGGAAAATACAAAATCTAAAATTCTTCTTGTTGACGACGAGACTGACATAATTATTCTCTACAAGATGAAGCTCGAGAAAGCTGGCTTTAGAGTCTCAACTGCGCTTAATGGTGAAGAATCTTTAGTTATAGCCGCTAAAGAACAGCCTGACCTAATCCTTATGGACATGAAGATGCCCATAATGGATGGAATCACTGCACAGAAGAGATTGAGAGCCGATAAGGAAACTGCCGGTCTGCGAGTGGTATTCTTGACCGCATTTAGTGACCCTATGAATCTAGAGGTAGATAAAGATATGCTGATAGGGGATGGAGTTCTAGGATTTATTAAGAAGGGAGTCAGCTTGGAAGAATTTGTAGATGAAGTAAAGAAGTATCTATCTATTTAATAACCTCTGTTATTTTAGATATCAATTCTTCGGAACTTATATTTCCTTTTATTATATAGTATGTAGGATAAAGTTCTGTTACCTCGGATAGGTCTTTGTCTGTGATTGTTTTGCCTGTAAGGATAATAATCGGTAGAGTTTGACCCCAACTGTCTGCTCGGATTGCCTTCAAGACTTCAAGCCCACTTCTACTTGGCATAGACATATCTAATATAAGTAGATCTGGATGTTCTGTAAAAGATACAGTAATCGCTTCTTCACCATTATAAACTTCGATAACAGAAAATCCTGCTCTCTCAACAATCTTGCGATAGGTTTTCAAGAATTCAATATCATCATCTGCAAATAATATTTTCTTTTGTTTTTGCATAAGTAAGAATATTCTAGCATATAATAATTCATATTTCTAGTTTATGTCGGTCTGACAGGAATCTGTTTTTGCACTCAGTCTTTTAGTAAATATTTTGCTCTGGGTACCTTGTCCCCCTTTTGAGAAAGTTTACTTCTACATCCTTAAGAAGGAACGCTTCTCTAAAAAACTGAATGATGAATTCTCTGTCCATTCCACTTCGACAGGTATAAGCATCAATGCTCACAAACCCTCGCTTGGGGAAAGTGTGGATACTTATGTGACTCTCCTCTATTATAACCACTCCTGTCCATCCTCCTGGGTCTTTTATGTCGTTTCCCGGTGCGTAATAAACAGCCGACTCCACAAGTTTTTTCATCCCCAATTTGTCGACTAATTTATTGAGGCACGAAAGCACGAGGTCACTATTATTTAACAATTCCTCACTGCCCCCATATCCGTCTATCGTCAGATGTTCACCAAAGTGTTTATTCATTTTTTATTTAATTAGAAAAGTATCTTTGATAATATTATTATGAATATTATATCACAAAACCCTACTTATTTTCCACAATAAATTTCTTCATAAAAAGACTTGCGAGGAAAGGTGTCAGCCACCATTTCTTATACGTGATGTTGGCACACAATGAATAAGGCTATTGGTCACGGACATCTCTATTAAGGTAGATGGGGAAGTGCATGGGTTAAATTGTCTGGCAGACCTATACAAAAAAATTACTTATTATACTTAAATGAACCACAGAGTGAAAACGAATTAATATCTTTGCGAACATCTGTAAACAAAAATGTTCCTTTTGGTGCCACGAGTGGCACACTGCTGTTCCAAATTGGAGCAGTGATTGCATCAGGGTCGGCATTCTTAGGGTACGCGCTTGCGCGACCCTCAATGAGTCATCGGCGGCGGAAAGGGGGGGGGCAGAAAAGATTAAAAACAAAGGGGTGCGCTTCGGCCACCCCTTTTTCTATACCAATTTTCAAAAAGGTTTTCAAAACTTTTTATAAGATTCTCTAATTATTCAAAATGAATCTTGTTTTTTTCTTCCGAAATAAACTTTTTTATCTCTGGGTACTTTTTGAATTCAAAATCTTCCTCCACAATTCTAATCGCCTCAGTTCTGGCAGCTTCCACCATTTTTATATTTTTTATTGCTTCCATAGCAAGGTCTGAGATACCCCATTGTTTATTACCCCAGAGTTCTCCTGCGCCTCTCTGAGCTAGGTCAAACTCGGCAAGTTCAAAACCATTTTTAGCGGTTATTAAGGCCTTCAATCTGCCACGGGTTTTTTCACTTTTACTCTCGGTGAAAACATAACAATATGCTTGGTTGTTACTTCGGATAACCCGTCCGCGAAGTTGGTGGAGTTGAGATAGTCCAAATCTTTCCGCACCTTCAATGATTATCATTGTGGCGTTTGGAACATTCACACCCACTTCCACAACAGATGTCGCCACGAGGATGTGAGTTTTACCAGACTGAAAATCTGACATGGTAGATTCCTTTTCTACTGGAGTCATTTTACTGTGGAGTATTCCGATTTTCCATTCTTTGAATATATCCCTTTTTAGCCTGTTTGCTTCCTCAGTTACCGACTTAGCGTTTATGGCATTTTCTTTTGTTGGGTCAGGTTCATTTATTCGTGGACAAATAACATATAATTGTCTGCCATTTTTTAATTCTTTTTTTATTTCATTATATATATTATCTCGCTCTGTGGGAATAATAATTTTGGTAATTATTGGAAGTCTTCCGTGAGGCATTTGGTCAAGTAAAGTCAAATCCAAATCTCCGTATATTGTCAGTGACAGTGTGCGGGGAATAGGAGTAGCGGTCATTGAAAGCAAGTGAGGGGTCAGCATTTTCTTTTCTTGGTTTTTAGTTGTCAGTTTTTGTCTTTGTAATGTTCCAAACCTGTGTTGTTCATCAATAATTACATATGCAAGATGTTTGAAATCCACACTTTTTTGTATGAGCGAGTGTGTGCCGATAAGTATCGGGACTTCTCCATTTGCTACCCATTTCAAAAGTTGAGTGCGAGAAATTTTCGTCGGTCTAGTCAAATCACTTTTTGATGGGAAAATTTTACACTCACTTCCGGTAATCAATCCGATTTTAATTGGCAAATGCTTGAAATAGAAAATAAAATTTTCATAATGCTGTTTTGCGAGAATTTCCGTGGGGCACATATATGCCGTTTGCATATTTCCAAAATCTTTTCCAGAAGGACGAGCTTTTGTTACCGCGTAAATAGTTGTCGCAGCCACGGCCGTTTTTCCAGACCCGACATCTCCTTCGAGCAGGCGAGACATTGGGTAACCTTTTTTGAAATCATTATTGATCGCTTCTATTGCGTCGAGCTGGGACTGTGTGGGTTCAAAAGGGAATCGTGCCACAAATTCTTTTATATCCTTTTGATTTGTTTCAATGGTAAAAGTTTTTCTAGTATTCCATAATTTTTTCTCACGCTGTTTGTACAGCTGAATGAAAAATATTTCTTGGAATGCAAATTTTTTCCGCGCGGATAATGCATCAGCTTCTTTTTTTGGCACATGAATCCAGATAAATGCTGTGCGAATG
This sequence comes from Parcubacteria group bacterium, assembly GCA_039740895.1. GTDB lineage: Bacteria > Patescibacteriota > Minisyncoccia > Phycocordibacterales > DATDWN01 > JBCLGS01. Next base: position 12,694 of record JBCLGS010000010.1, on the reverse strand, counting down.
TTCGGCAGATTATATTTCTCCAAAATATCTTCCGGTATTGGGTCTGTCAAGGTGTTTAGAATTCCTCGGGACATTATTTTTTGCATTGCGTGGTAAAGCCAGTTTGATGTGATACCCCGACTCTCAGGATAAACGGGGTATAGAGAGTGCTCATCGCCGTCGCTTCCAAAAAGAGATTTGCCAACAGCGTTGGGGAGAACTGCCACGACTTCTATTTTTGGGTTGCTCATATACAGTTCTCCTTTTCTATCTGTGACTTTACCTTCAATCCGCACAAGCTGTCCTTCATGAACCATTTTTGCAATGTATGGCTGATTAAACCAGACACACTTGATGTGCCCCGTGTCGTCTGTCACTATGCCTTCAGACATCGGAGTTTTTTTAATGAAAGCTTTGCTAGTTTTCAATCCAGATATTTTACCGAAAATAACAGCTTCATCGCCTTTAACAACCAAGTCAATATTTTTCATTTGGCTGGTATTGCCGTAGCGCACGGGGAAGTAGTACAACAAATCCTCAATGGTAGAGATTTTCATCTTGGCTAAGGCCTTTTTTTGAAAATCACTAAGACGAAACTCGGAGGATAATAATGAAGTCAAATTCATGGTCTAATTATGGGCTATTTCTGGAATATTAAAAAGGACTTGACTTCACACATATATATAAGGTACTATACATCTAATCCCCCCGAGGGGTTTTTTACTAACAAGATAATTTACAGATTTGGCCAATATCTGCGTTGGACTTCAAAATTTGATCGTCATCGTACGAGAGTACGACTCCTCTCAAATTTTTTGTCCGCCTTGATCTTGACCAATCTGTAAATTATCTTTAACATTACTATTATGAGTCTAATAACTTATTTAAAAGATACACAAGGAGAATTGAAACATGTTAGTTGGCCAACTCGCAGACAAGCCATAGTTTTCAGCATAGTTGTTGTTCTTATCTCTATCTTCGTTTCATTTTTTCTTGGATTTTTCGATTATATTTTTAAATTAATACTTGAGAAATTTATTATTTAATGATACGAATGACCGCGAATGTTATCGAATTTACGAATGACCACGAATTTAATTCAAATTTAAAAATTCAATTCGTAAAATTTGTACATTCGATAAATTCGTAAAATTCGTACTATGAGCAAACAACAATTACAAGAGGGTAGAAATTGGTATGTCATTCACACATACGCAGGATATGAAAACGCAGTGATGCGAAACTTGAAACAGCGCATTGAATCTCTAGGAATGGAGGACAAAATTTTCAATGTCATCGTTCCAACTGAAAAGAAAATAAAAATTAAAGGCGGAAAGCGAGTTGAGGAAGAAGAAAAAATATATCCAGGTTATATTCTCGTGGAAATGATTGTGACTGAGGAATCTTGGTATGTTGTTCGAAACACTCCTCGCGTAACTGGCTTCGTTGGAACAGGCGTTTACCCTGTGAAAATTGATAAGAAAGAAATGGATGAACTATTCTCACGAATGAATGCTCATACAGTCAAACACAAAATCGATTTCTCAAAAGACGAGAATGTTGTCATTGTTGACGGTCCATTTAAGGATTTGGAAGGTAAAGTTTCTGATGTAGATGAGGATAGAGGAAAGGTCAAGGTTCTTGTGGCTATGTTTGGTCGTGAGACACCTGTGGAGTTAGACTTCTTGCAGATTCGTAAATCTTAATGTATATTAATCACTTCCTATGCTTCTCGGGAAATCAAACAATAAAATAAAAAAATGGCTAAAAAAATTACAAAAAAACTTAAATTGGTTATACCTGCTGGAAAAGCAAACCCTGCTCCTCCAATAGGTCCTGCTCTAGGTCAGGCTGGTATTAACATTGGTGAATTCGTAAAGCAATTCAATGCCGCTACTGAAAAAATGATTGGAGATGTCGTTCCTGTTGAAATTTCAGTTTACGAGGATAGAACATTCTCATTCGTTTTGAAAACTTCACCTGCTTCAAATCTTATTTTGAAAGCTATTGGAAAAGAAAAGGGAAGTGGAAAGAATGCAGTTTCAAAAATTGGTTCAATCACAAATGCACAGCTAAGAGAAATCGCAGAAAAGAAAATGCCAGACCTTAATGCTAATAGCATTGAGTCAGCTATGAAAATCATCGCAGGTTCTGCTCGAAGTATGGGCGTAGATGTGAAATAGGCAACATCTACGAACCTTTTGAGAATTTTTCAGAGCAAGGCGAATGAAAAAGTCCAAAAGGTGTACTGATCCTGTAAGGATTGGAAATCAAAGGGTAATAAAAATTCAAAAAATATCAACTAAGTTTGAGAATGGAACATCGCTAACCCTGATGCTCTTTCTTTTTATCTAAAAAAATGTAAAGTAAAGAGGAAAAGGAGTTATTTATTTATTCCTCAAAACCGTATCGATAGTCTGTGCAATTTTTTTGAAATCTTTTTCCTTTTTTCCGCGCGTCGTTTCTGCCGCAGATCCAAGACGAATACCCGAAGGGTCAAAAGCTACGCGTGTCTCGCCGGGAATAGTGTTTTTATTGACGATGATCCCCGCTTTCTCTAGAAGGTCGCTTGCTTCACTACCACTCATACCTTTACCTCCCATCCACACATCAACAAGTACGAGATGACTATCTGTACCACCTGAAATAATTCTCCAGCCATGCTTCTGTAATTCGTTTGCAAGCATCTGTGCGTTTTTGATAACTTGCTTGGCATATGATCTGAATGCGGGGGCTTTTGCTTCCTTGAGCGCCACCGCAACGGCCGCGATCTGGTTTTCATGTGGACCACCTTGAAGTCCTGGGAATACCGCTTTGTCGATGAGGTCAGACACTTCTTTACCCTCGGCTGTCTTTTGGCGGCGCACAAAAATAATAGCACTGCGTGGCCCGCGCAGAGTTTTATGTACGGTTGTAGTTATCACATCTGCATAGTTAAACGGCGATGGATATACCTTACCTGCTACCAGTCCTGCAACGTGCGACATGTCGACCATGAGGATCGCGCCGGACGCTTTTGCAATATCACCAAACTTTTTAAAATCAACAATGCGGGGATATGCGGTAAAGCCAGCGACAATGATGTTAGGTTTGTTCTCAATGGCGATCTTTTTAATTTCTGCATAGTCGAGAACTTCAGTTTTTTGATCGACCCCAAACGGGATTTGCTGCCAGAACTTTCCGGTCGCTGAAGCCTTGTGTCCGTGGGTCAGGTGTCCTCCGTGCGTAAGGCTCATACCCATTATTTTTCCACCTTGTGGAACGAGCGCGGTATAGACCGCGAGATTTGCTGGGGAGCCAGAGAGTGGCTGCACATTCACGTGCCAGACTGCTGGGTCAAGATCGAAAAGTTTGAACGCGCGCTCAATAGCTAGGTTCTCTATCTTGTCGATTACCTCGTTACCACCATAATAGCGCTTGCCGGGATATCCTTCAGCATACTTATTGGTAAGCTCCGAGCCAAGCGCCTCCAAAACATCCTTTGAAACAAAGTTCTCTGAAGCGATGAGGTTGATGGCCTTTTTCTGTCGTGTTTTTTCAGCTAGGATAAGTTTTTCAATCTGAATATCTTTCATAAAAGCCATTATAACATATTTTTTAAATCTGCTATTTTTTAAAAACGCGCAAAAACAGTGAATTTCATATCGTACAAATTCTTTTCATTGGCTTTCCTTGTTTCGCTTTTTATTTCTTTCCAATCATTCCAGTTAATCTCAGGAAAAAAAATATTTCCTTCAAATTCACCTTCGACAAATGTGATGTAGAGTTTGTCCGCGCGCGAAAGCGCCTCTCGGTAAACCTGTGCGCCACCAATAATGAAAACTTCTTGTTCATCTTTTACAAAATTTAGTGCTTCGTCGAGTGTATGTGCAACCTCGACACCTTCGTGTATAAATTCCCCACGCGTGAGCACAATATTTTTACGCCCTGGCAAAGGTTTGCCAATTGATTCAAACGTGGTGCGTCCCATAATCACGGGAGCTCCCATGGTAGTTTTTTTGAAATATGCGAAATCCGCAGGAAGATGCCATGGGATATTTTTACCGTTGCCAATAATATAATTCTGGTCGACTGCAGCTATAATAGAAAGAGTCATGTTTATTTTGAAATTACCTCGAGTGAGGTGATTTTGTTGATTAAATTATTTACGGTCCTTCTCGTCAAAACCTCCTGCAACAGTCATTTTTGCTTTGAGTACAGGGTGTGGGTCGTAACCTTCTAGGGTTACCATATTTGGACGGAAACTATCGAGATTCTTAATATCGTCACTGAGCACAAGTCGTGCCATTGGTTTTGGTTCTCGGGTAAGTTGCTCTTTTACTTGCTCAATGTGGTCACTATAAATATGTGCATCGCCTAATGTATGTATAAACTCTCCCGGTTCGTATCCCGCTAATTTTGCGATAATCATCGTGAGCGTAGCATAGCTGGCTATGTTGAACGGCACACCGAGAAACATGTCTGCACTGCGTTGGTACAGTTGGCACGACAACTTATTTCCAGAGACATTAAAATGGAATAAAATGTGACACAAAGGAAATGAGATGGCCTCCCCCGGTTTTGCCATCGCGTAAAGATATTCTGGATTCCACGCAGAAAGTACGGCGTGTTTCCTGTCAGGAAAATTTTTGACTGTATCCACTATCCACGCAAGTTGGTCGATTTTTCTTCCATCCGATGCAGGCCATGCACGCCACTGTTCACCATAGATATGGGGGAGATTGCCGTGAGTTTCTGCAAATGCTTCATCTGTTGCAATATTTAGAACAAACTCTTCGAGAGTGAGCTCCGGAAATTCTCCTTTTTGAGATTTCTTTTTATAAATTTTATAAGGATAGTCGTTCCAAATGGGAACTTTATTGTCTATCAAATACTTAATATTTGTTTGACCAGACATAAACCAGTACAGTTCATGAATAATACTATTCCAAGAAACTTTTTTTGTGGTAAGAAGCGGAAAACCCTTCGACAAATCAAAACGCATTTGTCGACCAAACACACTCGTCAATTCAACACCAGTATTGTGGTCTTTCTTGGTAACTCCGTTTGCTAAAATGTCTTCGAGAAGCTCGAGATATTGATATTCTGGGTGAGATGTAGTGGACATTTTTATTTTGGTTTTTTATTCTTAATAATTTCTTTCTCTTTAAGTGCTTCACGGGGTGCGAAGTGGTTTGAATTTTTTTCATCGTATCTACCTTTCTCCCTATAGGTCTTACTCGTTTTGCTCGAAAGTCTCGCAAAAAGTATTTGTGCAATCTCCATACCAGGACGCAAAATAATGGGTACATTGTTGGTATTTACCAGTTCGAATGTAGGAAAGAAATGGTGTCCCGGATTGAACAACATAGCCGTGTTATGAACCACAAGTCCTGCGCGTGCAAGACTACTCTTTCCAGAAAGAAGAATGAGGTGCTGGTGGTCTACTCCGATAAACTCACGCTGCTTTCCTAGCACGCTCTCACCTGGATGCAAAATGAACGCCTCTCCATCTTTTACTTTTATGGTGCGGGTTTTTGGATATACTTTTCGCGAAGGATCAATCACTACCGTATTGTGCTGGTCAGTAACTTCGAACTCGTTATCAAGTGTTACGTCGTAGCTTGCAGGTTGCAATTTTTTTTCGCTGAAAGGATTGATGACGATTTTCCCCTCTTTCAAAGCTTTCTTAATGTCTACATCGGATAAAAACATGATGATGGTATGTTAATCAATAATAAAAACCTTCTCCGTCCCATAATATTCCGGCCAATGCTTATTGTAATGTGTGAACATTCTCTCGAGGCGGTCCTGGGGTAACTCTTCCACACCAAGCTCCTCCATAAGCGCATATAGGAATTGTTTTGTGCTTTCTACTTCTGCTTCATTGGGGATGACCATTTCAAACTCTACGAGGTAGCCGTATCCAGCATTTTTATCAATACAAATATGTACATCACCTGAACCATACTCTTCTCTCTCACGAGACCATTTAGCCTGGTATTGAAAATCCACATCGAGCAGTATCTGGTCAAGCTCCGCGAGGGACATATCAAACTCTGACTCAAATTCTGCGCGCGATACGCCATTCGAACTCGTCTGGTCATCTAGAGAAGTTTTCACGACTAATATCACCTTTCCGTTTGCTTCTCGTGTTCGTACAGAGTGGTTTTTTCCCTCTGTCATCATTTTTTTAAAAATTACTATTTTCGCTTCCTCAAGATGAGTGGTCACAACTTCCAGAAGCTTCTCTGGGGAGCCGTCCATAAAGTAATGGTTCAGCTGTTTGTTGTGAGATAAAAGAGAGAATGACAAAGGATGTGCTACCATTTTTCTTTTAAGCTCATCCGCTTTTTCTTTGGGGCCCAGGAGACTTTTAATTTCTATTTCGTAGAGTGACATATAAGGATGGTTATTGTAACAACAAGTATATATTACTGACCATGTTGCCACAAGTTGACAGTATCCCAGTTCAACAAAGAAGGCGAAAAGAAAGGAGGTATTTCTTTATAAAAAGCTGAAGGGGTGATATTATGACCTATATGAGCTTACACGACACAATCAAGAAATGGATGAAGGAAACCTTGAATGTAGAGGTTGATTTCGCACTGGAGTACCCATCCGATATGAATCATGGGGATTTTGCATCCAACATAGCTATGATTATGGCTAAAAAGGAAGGAAAAAACCCGAGGGGGTTAGCCCTGAAATATGCTGAAATCTTGAGAAATGACAGACTTCCTGAAGTTTTTGATATTGAGGTTGCTGGTCCAGGATTTATAAACATCAGGATCTCACCAAAAGTTTTTGCCTCTGCTATTGAGAAAATAAACGCTGTCGACAAATCTTTCGGAGAAAATAATAATTTCAATGGTAAGAAATACATTATTGAATACACCCAGCCAAATCCTTTCAAAGAATTTCATATTGGTCACATGATGAATAACATAATTGGAGAGTCAGTGTCTAAGATAATTGAAGAACAAGGAAATGAAATTGTCAGAGTGACATATCACGGTGATGTCGGCCTTCATGTAGCAAAAGCTATCTGGGGTATAAAAAATCTTGGTGTTGGAACAAATATAAATATTAAAATTTTGGGAGAAGCATATGCTTTGGGTTCAAAATTATATGAAAGCGACGAGGAAGTAAAAAAGGAAATTACTGAAATAAATAAAAAAGTTTATGATAAGTCAGATGTAGAAATAAATAATTTGTATAATAAGGGCAAAGAAGTTTCATTTGAAGATTTTGAAACAATATATGAAAGATTGGGTAGTAAATTTGACCACCACCTTTTCGAAAGTGAATCCGCCGAGATTGGCAAGGAACTTGTTTTGGAGTTTGAAAAGAAAGGTGTGTTTGAAAAAAGTCAGAATGCAATAATTTTCAAAGGAGAAAATTTTGGATTACATACTAGAGTTTATATAAATTCCGAAGGAATTCCTACATATGAAGCCAAGGAAATTGGTTTGATGAAAATAAAAATGGATCGTTTTTCTCCATTTGATATGTCTATTACAGTAACTGCCAATGAACAGGATTCTTTTTTTCAGGTTGTAGAAAAATCTCTAGAACAAGTTTTTCCAGAACTTAACGGGAGAGTTCATCATTTGTCACATGGAATGTTGAAACTTCCATCAGGAAAAATGTCATCTCGTACAGGTGATGTAATGACTGCTGGATACTTGATAGATATAATGAAGGAAGTATCTAGGGAAAAAATAAAAGAAGGGTTTCTGACCGAATTAGAGAAAGACAATATTTCAGAAATGGTGGCGCTTGGCGCATTAAAGTTCACGATTTTGAGACAAGCAATTGGTGGAGATATTATATTTGATATAAATAAAGCACTTTCACTGGAAGGAGATTCAGGACCATATTTACAATACGCCACTGTTCGAGCCAAATCAATTTTGAAAAAAGTTGAAAGTGAAAAGTTGAAAGTTGAAAGTAAAATACCAAAAGAGTGGAAGACTACAAATCTGGAGAGACTGATAGAGAGATTTCCTGCAATATCTGCTCGCTCTGCTTCGGTGTTTGCTCCACATCACCTTGTAACCTACCTGACCACTCTCGCTGGAGAATTTAATTCATTTTACGCTACGCATAAAATTATAGATGAAAATGATGAAACCTCTCCATACAAACTGGCAATAACTCAAAGTTTTGTAAATGTCATGACTTCAGGATTGCACCTGCTAGGAATAAAAGTCCCTGAGCAAATGTAGTTACGAATAACCACGAATGTATCGAATTTACGAATAATTCAAAAATTAAATTCGTAAAATTTGTACATTCGATAAATTCGTAATATTCGTATTTGTTTTTTGTAAAAAATTACAAAAATGCTACTATACTAATATGGAAGATAAAAAAATAGAGATTAGCGAGGTGGCCCCTAAATCCGCTAATAGCGGATCGGGCGAGCACTTGGAAAGTGCTATAGCCAAAAAGGAAGAGAAAATTCTTGAATTTTGGAACAAAAACGATATTTTCCGAAAAACTTTAGATAAGGAAGCTCCAAACGGAAGTTTTGTCTTTTTTGACGGTCCTCCTTTTGCTACGGGTCTCCCACACTACGGCCACATTTTGCCTGGCACAATCAAAGATATTATTCCTCGATATCAGACAATGAAAGGGAAGCGTGTTGTTCGCAAATGGGGTTGGGATTGTCATGGTCTACCTGTGGAAAATCTTGTTGAGAAAGAACTTGAACTAAAAACAAAAAAAGATATTGAATCTTACGGAATGGAGAAGTTTAACTTGGCCGCTCGAAACATTGTTTTTCGATATGCTGATGAGTGGAAAAAAATAATTCCTCGTACTGGCAGATGGGTAGATATAGAAAATAGCTATAGAACTATTGACCCTTCATATACAGAATCAATTTGGTGGGCATTCAAAACTTTGTATGAAAAAGATTTAGTTTACAAAGGTTTTAAATCAATGAACTTTTGTCCTCGTTGTGAGACAACACTTTCAAACTTTGAAGTAAATCTGGGATATAAAGATATTACAGATATTTCTGTCTATGTGAAATTTGCGTTGATTGATGAAGAAAATACTTTTGTTTTGGCTTGGACTACTACCCCATGGACTCTTCCTGGGAATGTAGCTTTGGCAATAAACAAAGACGAAACATATGTTAAAGTAAAGAAAGGGGATTCGAATTTAATTTTGGCAAAAGCCCTTGCAGAGAAAGTTTTGAAAGAGGATTTTGAGATTATTGAAGAATTTTCTGGAGAAAAATTACTCGGTAAACAATACAAACCACTTTTTGATTATTATGTTGGTTCTGATTTGGAAAATATACAGAATGCTTGGAAGATATATTCTGCCGACTTTGTGACCATGGAAGATGGTACGGGTGTAGTCCATATTGCTCCTGCTTTTGGAGAAGATGATTTAAATTTGGGTAAAGAAAATAATTTACCTTTTATTCAGCATGTTAAGACTGATGGGACTTTTAAAAAAGAAGTTCATGATTTTCATGGCTTGCATGTAAAGCCGATAGAAGATGTACAGAAAACTGATGTTGAAATAATAAAATATCTTGCAAAGCATGGAACACTTTTTGCTAAGGAGAAAATAATTCACTCATATCCTCATTGTTGGAGATGTCATACTCCGCTTTTAAACTATGCGACTTCTTCGTGGTTTATAAAAGTGACAGCTATGAAAGACCGTTTGGTTGAGCTCAATAAGACTATTAAATGGATGCCAGAAGATATTGGTGAAGGGCGGTTTGGCAAATGGCTAGAAGGCGCGCGCGACTGGGCTATTTCTCGTTCACGATATTGGGGCGCACCACTTCCTGTTTGGGAGACGGAATCAGGAGAGCGAGTTATCATCGGTTCAATTGGAGATTTGAAAGATAGAATCGGCCGAAGAAATAACTTTTTTCTTGTACGACACGGTCAGTCAGAAGGTAACATAGATGGAAACAAAATAAATTGCAAAGAGAAAGATGTTAATCCTTTGACTGAAGAAGGAAGAAGAAATGCAAAGGATATGGCAAAGACTGTTTCTAGTGAGAATATTGATATTATTATTACTTCTCCTTTTTTGCGAACTCGTCAGACAGTGGAAATTATTGCAGATGAAATAGGATTTGATAAATCAAAAATAATAATAGACGATAGAATAGGCGAAGTTTTTGTAGATGGGTTTGACGGAAAATCCTGGGAAGAATTTCTTGCGAATTTCACTTCAATGAAAGATAGATTTGAAAGAAGTATTGGAGGATCGGAAACATGGAATGAAGTCGCAGAAAGAGTGATGCGTTTTATGTATGACATCAATGCAAAATACGAAGGTAAAAATATTCTCGTTGTCGGTCACGGTGCACCTCTCAATCTTATTTTTCTAGGCAGTAAAGGTTTGTCCTTTGAGGAAATGGTCAAAAATTATTTCAATGATGCTGTACCAAATGCCAAGATACAAAAATGCGATTTCGTTTCATTACCACGAAATGAGAAATTTGAAAATGATTTGCATAGACCGTATATAGATGAAGTGGTTCTGCATTCAGAAAAAGGTGAACTTTTGAAAAGAATACCAGAGGTTTTTGATTGTTGGGTTGAATCAGGTTCAATGTCTTTTGCTCAAAATCACTATCCTTTTGAAAACAAAGAATTGATGGAACAGGAAAACAGTCCACTCTTCCCGGCAGAATTTATTGCTGAAGGACTAGACCAAACTCGCGGCTGGTTCTACACATCACTTGTTCTTTCCGTAGCACTTTTTGACCGTGTTCCATACAAACATGTAGTAGTAAACGGAATGGTTCTAGATGAAGATGGACGAAAGATGTCAAAAAGTTTGAATAACTTTCCAGACCCATTGGAAATCGTAAATAAATATGGAGCTGATGCTTTGAGATATTATTTGATTAACTCACCACTTGTTAAGGCTGGGGACGCAAACTTTTCAGAAAAAGGAGTTGATGAGGTTTCTAAAAAGATAATTCAAAAAATTTACAATGTTTTGTCTTTGTACGAATTATATCCTGCAGATGGTCCCCATCTGCAGACGAAAGTTGCAGAAGGGGACCATCTGCAAACACCAAAAGCAACAGTTTTGGACGAATGGATGATTGCTAGATTGAATGAAGTTATAGAAACTGTTACAACTTCACTTGATAAATATGAGTTAGACAGAGCAACACGGCCAATTCTTGATTTTGTCGATGACCTATCTACTTGGTATATTCGCCGTTCTCGAGACAGATTTAAATCCGATGATGAAAATGTTCAATACACAGTTTCATATTATACAGCTTTTATTCTTCGGGAATTTTCAAAAGTTATTGCACCATTCATGCCTTTCCTTGCCGAAGAAGTTTATAAGAGAGTTGGAGGAGAAAAAGAGAGTATTCATTTGGAAGATTGGCCCGAAATGAAAAAAATAAATTTAGAAATTATTTTCGATATGCAAAAAGTTCGTGAGATTGTTACATCTGCACTTGAGCTACGACAGAAAGCTGGGATGAAAGTGCGACAACCACTGAGTCAGTTAAAAGTTAAAAGTGAAAAGTTTAAAGTCAGTGCAGAACTTCTGGATATTATAAAAGATGAAGTGAATGTCAAAGAAGTTTCTTTTGATGATTCTATTGAAACAAATGTTTGGCTAGATACTCAACTTACTCCTAAATTGAAAGAAGAGGGAATTGCTCGAGATATCATCCGAGCTATTCAGGATGCTCGTAAGAAAGAAAATCTAAAACCAAGCAATGTTGTCACACTGACCATTTCCACAAGCCCAGAAATGATTTCCATGTTTAATTCATACGAAGATATGATCAAATCTCCAACAGGTGTGAAGGAAGTCATCTTCTCAAAAGAACCTCAAACTCACAAAGTAGCCCTAGAAACAGGAGAGATATCACTCTCAATTTCAAAAAATTAGAAATTTAGATGTCCTACCACATCTACACAACCAACGGGATTATTTTAAAGCAAACTCCATTTAGTGAAGCCAATGTTCTTTTACATATTCTTACAGAAGATTTGGGTTTGATAATGGCATCGGCTCATGCGGTCCGAACACCAGCATCCAAACTTCGCTCTGCTCTGCAGGAGTACACATTTGTTTCCATTTCTTGTATCAAAGGAAAAAATGGCTACAAGGTGACAAATGTTTTAGAAAAAAATAATTTCTTCTTTGAAATGGGTGATGAAATGTCAAAGATACCCTTTGACATTAAAGAGGATGATGTGGCAAGGACCGTCCTTGCCAGAAGGGTTATTGCTCAGATTGTTTCTGTTATTATGAAAATGATTCCGGGAGAGTCTCCTCATCCAGAAATTTTTCAAACAGTTTTGACAGGTTTTGAATATTTAGTTAAATTATCTGAAATGGCAAGGACGGTCCTTGCCACCAAGCCAGACGAAAGTATTTCAAATATTGCTAACTTTGAAATACTAGCTGTCTTGCGTATTTTATATCACCTTGGCTATGTTGTTTCAGATGCACACACAACAAAATTTTTGAATAATCCAAACGAGTGGAGTGAAAATCTTCTCAATCAAATTTCCGTTCAAAAAAGAGAAGTGGTGGCTCTAATAAACAAAGCCCTTCAAGCTAGTCAATTGTAAAATAATCACTAAATAAAATCTCATTGAGCCATTTTCTTTTCGGAGCACCCGCAAGGTCGTGAGCATGGTCTTGTCAGACCCCGAGCTTTGCGAGGGGCTCATTGATAAGTTACGACCGAGGACTAGAACGAGCCAGA
>JBCLGS010000009.1:0-19391 GCA_039740895.1 Parcubacteria group bacterium | reverse complement strand
ATGGCATGGACTATATCATCATCCTTCAAATAATTTAAAACTGCATGAGTGGGATGTGGGGTGCTTCCGCCCTGATTAAAAATCTGGGAGTACTCTCTTACGAGATAGTCTCTGAACCTTCCTGATACTATTTTTAAATTCTAAAATATTAAAATTTAAAAATAGTATCAGGCTCGGCTGCTGATTGCCCCTAGAACATTTATTCTAAATGTTCGGGCGAACAATTTGTTTACAAATTGTTTTAGCCACTTTTTGGGTTTCCAGCAATTCACCTCATTTTCGACCTACATTACTGTAGGAAGCTGCAAGTATTACTTTACAGGCGATCGCTCTACCACTGAGCTACCGCGGAGCTTAACGATTATTTTTCAAAAAGAACACATTAAGATAATATCAAAAAATGAAAGGAATGCAATAGTATGCATGGTATTTTATTAGGGGTCAGGTACCTTTGATTTGATTGAAACAGCCGAAATACATTATGGTACTGCAAACCCTAAATTCCATCACTAGTTTCTCGATGACACTTGTATTTTTGCAGAGAGTCCCGCCAGCGATTCCTCCTGTCCTTCGCGGGCGGGATGTGCGCGCGCAGGGAGGGTGACGGCCGACCGCAATAGTTCATAACATTGTGATATACTATATCAACGTCGTTATTGATAATGGTGTCAGCCACCATTTATGACCCCATTTCCGATTATGAAAGAGTCTTTTAATATTATTGAACTATTTTAAAAAATAATTTTATGTTAATTAAAAAAATAGTATTAGCGGGGGGTTGTTTTTGGGGACTCCAAGATTTGATTAGAAAACAGTCTGGAATAGTGAATACCACTGTGGGATATGTCGGCGGAAAGGTAGAAAATCCGACTTATGAAAACCATGAGGGACATGCCGAGGCAGTAGAGATTGAATATGATACTGAAAAAACCTCTTACAAAAAACTTTTAGATTTTTTTTTTCAAATACACAATCCGACAACATTAAACCAACAGGGTAATGATATTGGTACATCGTATAGATCCACAATATTTTATGAAAATGAGGAAGAAAAAAAAGAAGCAGAGAATTTTATAAATATTGTGAATAAATCTAAACGCTGGCAAAAACCTGTTGTTACTACACTAGAACATCTAAATAAATTTTACCCAGCAGAAGAATACCACCAAGATTATTTACAAAAAAATCCTGACGGGTATACTTGCCATGCTATATATTTCGATAGTTATTTGAAATAACTTTTCGAATAACGAAAGTAAACAAAGTTATTCACTATACTGCTCAATTTTGTAGTTTGCTGGGCAGAGGAGAGATTCGGGATTTTTACCATCCCATGATATTTCCCCACTTACAACCATGTTAGTAATTATTGGCTGGAACTGATGCTCGGTCTGATTTACTCTTTTTGCTAAGGTTTCCGAGGTATCATCTTTTTCTATTTTTACAAATCTTTGAAAGAAAACTGGACCTCGGTCATACTCATCTGTAACGAAATGCATAGTCACCGCTCCGTGAGTGACTCTGTGCCCGTCCGGAGGAATAGGGTCTCTCCGCTTGAATGCTTCCATGACAGCTTCGTGAACAAAGTGGCCATACATTCCTTGTCCCCCAAAAGCTGGAATCGGTCCAGGATGAATGTTTATTGTAGTTTTTGGACTAAGCCCTTTTGCTAGTTTCAACCAGCCAGAAAGTGCAGTAAAATCGGCTTTTGTGTCGCTGACAATTTTCTGATAGATTTCCTTATCCCACGGTTTTGGAAAATGTATAAAAGGAATACCAAGTTTATCAGCTCTCTGTCTCACCCCACCATTTTCATGATTTGATACCACAGCCACAATATTGGCATTCAAAACACCCTCTCGAACTGCTTTAACGAGGTTCTCAAAACCAGAACCACCACCCTCGGATGTCCCTGAAGAAAAGATTAAAAGATTTTTCATTATAATAAATTATGTTTTGGTTTCATCAGAGGAAAAGTTTGTAACTCACGCAAAGGTTTGTCGAGAAGAATAGCAAACATTCTTTCGCCGAAACCAAATCCACAAGTTGGTGGCATTCCGTGCTCAAGCATTTCTACGAATTCATAATCAGCCATCATTGCTTCCGTATCTCCTGAGTCAATAAGTTTTTGTTGTGATTCAAATCGTGCTCTCTGGTCAATAGGGTCATTCAATTCTGAATATCCTTTACCCACTTCACTTCCTGCAATGATTGGTTGAAACATCTGGACAACACTTGTTCCGTGAATACTTTTTGCTAGAGGCGCGACAAGTGCTGGGTGATTTACAAGAAAAGCTGGACCAGAAATGTTCTTTCGGCAATATTTCCAAAGGGTATCTGTAAGTCTTTCACGATTTGTACCATCGTATTTTACTTTGAGCTCTCCTAGCTTCAACATCATTTCTTTTTCACTTGCTCGCAAAACATCTATTCCTGTTTGTTTCAAAATCTCTTCACAATAGTCAATCTTCTGCCATTCTGTGTCCAAATCAAATGTGTGACCTCTGGAAGTAAACTTGGTAATGCCGAAAACTTTTTTTGCGATATCAATATACATTTCTCGGACCAAAGCCATTCCGTCGTTGTAGTCAGCAAAAGACCAGTAGAATTCCATATTTGTGAACTCTTGAGCATGCTCGGGAGAAGTGCCTTCATTTCTGTATACTCGGCCTATTTCAAATGTTTTAGGAAAGCCTCCAGCCATCAGTCTCTTTTGCCAAAGCTCACCGACAGAAATACGAAGGTAAACATCCAAATCATAATCGTTGTGATGTGTTTTGAAAGGTGTAGCTTCTGCTCCACCAGTAGTTGTTTCTAGTGTGGGAGTTTCAACTTCAAGAAAACCGTGACTCTTCATAAAATCACGAGTGGCATCCCAAAACTTTGCTTTCTTTTCCATCATATCGTGGAGGTCAAAGTTCATGAGAAAATCTAAATATCGCTTTCTGTATCTCTCCTCAACATCCTGAAGTCCCGCCCATTTTTCTGGTAGTGGAAGAAGAGACTTCGCAGCCATAGTCCATGATCTGACCATTATGCTTTGCTCACCGGTTTTTGAAACCATCGGAACTCCAGTCACAGAAATAAAATCTCCCATATCGACAACATCAACAAAAAGTGAAAAAATATCGACAGACAAAGAGTCTTTCTTTATAATTACCTGTAGTCGTTCAGTACCATCAAAAAGCACCGCAAAAAGTATTGCACCTTGTCCGCGAATAATCATCACGCGTCCAGCCAAAGAAACTTCATTTCCGGCTTTCTCATATTTTTCAAAACTGGCCTTGAGAGTGGCAATATCAAAATCCCGAGGAACTTTTGCTGGGTATGGATTAATTCCTTTGCTCTTCAAAATTTCTAATTTTTGTAACCTACCTTCTTTTATTTCTTCAAGTGATGACATATGAATAAGTATATACAAAAAAACATAAATAGAAAAGGTAAAATCAGCTAAATTGCCTCAGATGCTAGGCGTCCAAAAATTTTGGAGGAAGACGTACTCGTGTACGTTGACCGACAAAATTTGAGGGACAACAACGCAGATGAGGTGATTTTGCTGATTTTATTCTACATCGATTAGTTTGTATTTGAGATTGCCGTTTGGCGCATGATATGAAAATTCTTCTCCTTTCTTTTTTCCGACAACAGCCTGACCGAAAGGTGACTTAATTGAGATTTTATTTGCCTTCACATCTGATTCTTCTGAACCAACAATTGTGTACTTAGAATTTTTATCTCCCAACTGTACCGTAATGACAGAGCCGATGTTTACCATTCCTCCAATAGATTCACTGCTTGAAACGATTGAAGCATTCTTTAAAAGGTCTTCTAGTTTTGCAATGCGGTCTTCAATCATTGCTTGGTTATCTCTGGCCTCATGATATTCAGCATTTTCCTTTAAATCCCCGAGAGCTTTTGCGTACTCTAGACTTTCAGCAACCTCTTTTCTTTTCTTACCTTTCAATTCTACTAATTCTTTTTTAAATTCCTCAAACTTCTCTTTTGTAAGATATTCTTTGTTATAATTGTCCATAATATAGGTAAGTATAAATATTAAATAATTGCCGAAATTGTAGCAGATTTTCACAATATTAGCAATTTTTTATGTTATGTTAATTAAGCTCGGAGGATTTTTGACCAAGGTGAGTTAAAAACTTTCAGATTTGGATGCAGTTCTAGGTGAGAAGTCGTGTTACGACTTCGTAAAACCTTGAATGTTTTTGTAATCAAAAATGTGAAAGGTGTACTGCTCCTGTAAGGAGAAATGTGCCAAATATGGAAGTTTATTTTAGGTACTCTGGGGCGTAAATATTAAGCCAGTCCAGTACCCCCCTCATCACTCCCACAGCCCCAAATTGGTTGGCTTTGGAGGCTTTTTCCATCACCACAGCATAGGCGTAGTGGGGGTTATCATATGGCCAGAAACCAACCACCCAAGAGTTGATTTGGTTCTTATTCACCCCAATCTGTGCCGTACCAGTCTTTGAGGCAACCTCTACAAAGGGAACATCTATGGCTTGTGAAGTTCCTGCAGTCACACCTTGTCGCATTCCCTCTTTGACTATTTTGTAATAGCTTTTACTCAGATTATCCACCACAACCGACTTCTGCAGAAGGCTCTCTTCTGCATATGCATACTGCAGAAGAGAGCCTTCTGCAGTTTTGATATATGTGGGGGTCAGAAGAGTTCCTTCGTTAGCAATTGCTGCGACAGCTCGAATAACCTGAATCGGTGTGACCTGAAAACCATACTGACCAATAACTGAGTTGTATGTGTCTCCTAAACGCCAAGGATCACCATTAAATGTTTTGGCTTTCCACTCCGGACTAGGTATCGTACCTTTTTTTTCACCAGGGAAAATTACCCCAGTCGTAGTTCCGAAACCAAACATTCGTACATATTTTTCTATGTTGGCAATACCAATTCCCTTTTGACCCTCAAAACCCCCTCCAACTGCGTAAAAATAAATGTTTGAAGAAACAGCGATAGCTCCACGCAAATCCACATATCCGTGAGCTTTCCAGTCATTAAAAACAGAAGTTCTTTTTTTATCATATGGGTTCTTAATGGAAATAGAGCCGGTACTTAAAATTTGTTTTTTAGGATTGATAACCCCTTGGTCCAACACTCCCATCGCCACGAATAGCTTCATAATAGAACCTGGTGTATACAAACCATTTATTGTTCTGTTTAAAAAAGGATTATTTTTATTTTTTAACCATGAATTAATTTGTTCCGTATTGTCACCATTGGTCATTGTTTGTGAACTATATTCTGGAAAATTTACATTAGCGATTATTTCTCCTGTTCGAACATCCATTATTATACCAGCACCTCCTTGAAATCCTGCTCTGCCAGCCAAATCAATCATTGAATCATAAAGCCTTTTCTGAACGCGAGAATCAATTGAAAGTACAATATTCTTTCCGTCCTGTGGTGGTTGGACAACGCTTTCAGATATTGTTTCTCCTTTTACATTTGTCTCAATAATTTTAATTCCATCTTGCCCGAGAAGTTCAAAGTTAAGTATTTTTTCAAGACCATCTTTTGGAACAAATTCATCCTGATAATAGATTCCTTTGGAATCTTTTGTCGGATACTTCACATAGCCGAGAATAGTAGAAAGTCCTGTGGATGTAGCGTATCGTCGCAAAGAAAAATCTGACGAGTCAGGATTGAGTGTATTCCAAGCTAGAGCGATATTATTTCTATCATATATAACGCCCCTATCTGCAAATATTATAGTATTGTGCAAACTATTGTTCTCGCTTTTTGTTTTGTAAAAATCTCCAGAAACAATCTGCAAATTCCAAATCCTTACAGCAAAAGAAATTCCAGATATTAAAATTATGACAATAAGAACACCGAAAACACTTCTACCTATTGGCTTCTCTAATCTCCCTTCAAACTGGTTCGTATCAAAGTCAGGCAAATTTTGTGAATCAAGAAAAATCTCATCTGGGTCAATGGGATTATAACGGCCTCTAATTTGCTTTCTGAAATAGGACTTTAAATGATGAAACATAATCTGATTTTAAGTGCGAATTCTTTCTTTTGCAAACATAACTAAACCCAGAAAAACTACAGATATAATCAGTCCGATATGATTTTGCCCATATAGTGTATCAAATAGGAAACCAAAAAATAAAACTTCTAAATAAAATTGAAAATATATGGTAAGAGAAATAAGCAGTATTAAATAAAGCCACCATGGCAAAGTCAGGATTGAAATAAAAATCAAAACATCGATAATTACTCTTTTTAGATTCATTGGCTTTTTTCTACAAAAACCCATTTGGAGGAGAATACATTCCCCGGAATTTTTAGAAAAATAGTTTTAAATGAGCTTTGAGAGTTTGTATCAATATAATAAACACTACCTATAATAGAGGGTGAAAGCAATGGGTACTCGAAAACATCCCCCAAAATAATATCTGCCTCTTTTGGAACTTCAAGCTGAAAGTTCATTCCACCTCTTCCTGTTAACTCATAGGTCGTGCCTGTTCTGGTGTTTGTAGCTTCTTGCCTTTGTCCGCCATTTGAAAAAAGTGTGATGAGTGATGTTTTGGTAGTAACTAGAACGATAGTACCTATGATAATGTTTCCAGATAAATATACCTTGTCTCCTTTTGCAAATCCATTACTCAAACCAACATCAATCAAAAAAACATCATACGGTGATATCGGTGGCTTTGATAAAATCTTTGATAAAACTTTGTTAGAAGTTCCACTGCGACCCATCAAGTTTTTTAATTCTTCATTTTCCTTCAAAACTATATTGTAATCTATTTCCTTAAGTTTATAGGAAGTCAGTTCATCCTCCAATTGAATATTTTTCTTTATTAAATCATTTTTAAAAGCAAAATAACCAATCTTATTTTTGACAGAATTAGCGACAAAATTACGACTAGCAAAAACAGGCCTAGATACAAAATAAAAAACATTCTTCACACCCTGCGGAAAGAAATAAGTAAGCAAGAACAATAAGCAGAAAAAAACTGCAACGAAAATTGTTTTTAATTTATTACCATCTCTGAATTTACTTTTTAGGGGGAAGTTCATCTTCGTTTGCGATTAATATATCTCTATAAAACTCCATATTTTCTAAAATGATTCCCGTGCCTCGACATACAGCAGTCAAAGGCTCTGGTGCAATATGAACAGGGATTTTTGTGTATTCAGAAATAATTTCTGCCAATCCTTTTATGAGTGCCCCACCACCTGCAACATATATTCCTCTTTGCATTATGTCGGACAATATCTCTGGTGGAGTTATTTCCAAAACTTCCTTAGTGGAATCTATCAGAGTATTGATGGATTGAGAAATAGCTTCTCGAATATCGGAGTCAGTAACAACTACTTCGCGAGGAAGACCTGAAATTAAATCCCGTCCTCTTATTGTAGCTTCGAGCAAAGTATCACCTGGTAAAACTGCCCCAATAGAAATTTTGACATTTTCTGCAGTTTTTTCACCAATTAATATTTTGAATTCACTCCTAATATAGGAAATAATATCGTTGTTCAATTTGTCGCCAGCAATTCGAAGATTTTTTGAACGAACGACTCCACCAAGAGAAATGACAGCGATGTCAGATGTCCCTCCGCCAATATCAATGACCATATTTCCAACTGGTTCCATCACGGGAAGTCGTATGCCGATTGCCGTGGCCATTGGCTCTTCTACAATATGAACTTCTGATGCACCAGCGTTTTTGGTGGCATCTCGCACTGCGCGAATTTCCACATTTGTGATTCCTGAAGGAACACCAACAACAACACGAGGACCGAGTAATTTTTTATTGTCCTTCTGGGCTTTGTTAAGTAAATAGGTAATCATTTCCTCTGTCACTTCAAAGTCAGAAATAACTCCATCGACAAGTGGTCGAATAGCAACGATGTGTCCAGGGGTGCGACCGAGCATATTTTTTGCGTCAGTTCCAACAGCCACAACGCGCCCGGTTTTTTGGTTGAGAGCAACAACAGAAGGTTCATTCAGTACGATTCCTTTCCCACGCAAATATACCAGAGTATTTGCAGTACCTAAATCGATACCTATGTCATTTGAAAGAAACCTTTTTACTTGTTCGAAGTTTTTAATCATTTATTTACGAATTTTACAAATTTATCAAATATACAAATTTTACGAATAAAAACACTCAAACCCCCCCTCATTCGTACATTCGATAACATTCGTGGTTATTCGTACTCATACTATCTCAAATTTGCAATTTGGGCAAAAAAATAGCCCCACCCCTCGCGTAATGCAAAAGGTGGGACTTGTGTTCTAATTTCTACTTAATTACTCAGTTGCATCAGAGCGCTCTGAACCCTAGAACAAACCCATGAAGATACTGACACTGCCATGGGTTCTGCAGTAGATGGCACATGCTCAGTAATCTCATTGTGAAGCTCCCACTAGTCAAACGGACCGTCATCCACAATAGCGTCTTAAAAGACGCTATTTATGTTATAATTTGTTTATGAATTTAACTGAACAAAAATGCGTAGCATGCGAAGGTGGAGTAACACCTTTTAATAGAGAAGAATCAGAAATATTACTGAAGCAAATCCCTGGGTGGGAGATTTCAGCCGATGCGAAAAGTATCAGTAAAAAGTATACATTCAAGAATTTTAAAGAAGCACTTGCTTTTATAAACAAAGTCGGAGCTATTGCTGAGAGCGAAGGACACCATCCTGATATTCACATCACAGATTACAAACATGTAGAAATAAATTTATCTACTCATGCGATAGATGGACTTTCACAGAATGATTTTATAGTGGCGGCAAAAGTTGACAAAGAGAATGACTAGCAATAATTGGACTAAAGCTATTTATTTTTCTCTCCTTGTTGTCTTTTTAATTTGTTGATCTCACTTATAAGGACTTGGGGGTGCTTTCGATGCGAGAGAGCATCACTTCATCATGTTTCTTATCGAGTTCTACCTCTTCATCTAAATCTTCTGTAAGTTCATCGACATCTTCCTGAATTTCCTCGACATCTTGAGCAACTTTGTTCAAGTCGTAGGCTTGTTTGTTGACACTCATCTGAATAAAGATATAAAGGTAAATAGCTTCTAAAGATACAATTGTCGTGAGCACAAGTAGAATTTTATCAAAGTTAAATCCTAAAAAATATAAGCTAAATGAAAGAAGAAAAAGAACGGTGTGGGCCACAAGGGAACGAGTAGAGCCTATCCAGTGCATAACATTTACTACTACACTGTTAACAGTTTGTTCTGATCTTTCTTTTAAGCGCATCATGATGGTTATATTATACACGAATATTCTGATATACCCGAGTTCAACAATCAATTGCAACACTTGTATTTAGAATAGATTAAAATACAAGGAATATGGTTAAAACTAAAAATAGCCAGAAACAAAAGAAAAAAGGAATTTTATTCTGAGATTTTGTTCATCGCTTCCTCGAGGGTCATTAGTTCTGCTTCGGTGCCTGTGCGTCGTTTAACCTCCACCTTACCTTCTGCTATGGTCTTATCACTAACTACAAAACGCAAAGGAATACCGATGAGGTCTGAGTCGGCAAATTTCTCCCCCGCTCGTAAGTCGCGTTCATCATATAAAACTTCCACACCAGCTTTGCTAATATCAGCGTACAATTTATCGGCAAATTTCAATGTATTTTCATTGTTTCCAAGTCGTATCAAATGCACAGCAAATGGCGCAACTTCTTTTGACCAGACCAAACCTTTTTCGTCAGCAAAAACTTCTGCAATCGTGCCTATCATTCTACCAAGACCGATTCCATAACTGCCCATTATTATGGATTGTTCAATACCATTTTCATCTTTTGTTTTTAAATTTAAGGCATCAGAAAACTTTGAACCAAGTGGAAAGATATTTCCGACCTCAATTGATTTTTGTTCTTCTAAATTTTCTTTATTGAAACCAAACTTCTTAATATTTTCATCGTTGCAAACCTCCTTGTTGATAGCAAGTTTTTTCTCTCTATCTGAGTTTATCAAAGATTGGCGGCAAATTCTTTGAAAACTAATTTATGAATTTGAAAGTAGAGAGTATTGAAATTAAATCAGTATGTAATTTTTGTGCATCAAACCGAGGTAAATTCGTATTACCGTAGTCAGGTGAAATTTCAGAGTAAAATATCCAAGTATTTAATTCATAACAAACACCTTTGTAAAAAATTCGATAGACATTTCCATAACTAACAGTTCCAGCAGCTACTCCTGCATGTTCATCCATATAGAAAGTTATATTGCTGGTCTTAAGTTGTTTCGTCATAGTGGTCGGTTTTTGATAGTCATATTGTTGACACTCCTTTTCCCCGTTAATTTTATCAGTGGCCGAAAAGACAATATATGCTTGCTTGAGATTAGTATTAGAAAATTCTAACTTTGGAATTTCTATGGCATAATAACCCACACTACCACTGTTAGGCAAAAAGCTTCCAGAAAACTCAAGTCCGTCACTCGTATCATGATAAATGTAATTGCTCGGATATTTTAATTGACCAATATAATTTACAACAGTTTTCCAGTTTTTCGATTGGTCAGTTGTTGTTGGTGTCGACCATGAATTTACGATTTGTGGTTCTGGTTCTGTTTCTCTCTGTGCTCTTGCTAAATCAACAGAATTTATCCATCTGTTTTCGCGAAAATTACCGGGTGGCAGTACACAAGTAGAACCAACCGGACGATTTACACTCTCGCACTCTTCTTTAGAACGAGAAAGAGAAGGTTGCCATTCCTGCCCAAAGTCACCGACATAATAATGTTTGCATGGTAAATTAGTTTTTTCTATACACTCAGCATAGGTTCCATAACTTTTTTCACTGCCATATTTAACAAAAGCAAAATATCCGCCAACAGCGACAATGGCAACTACTACTACTATAGAAATGATATTCACAAAACCTTTTTGATTCATATTTGGTTTAAAATGATTAAAACTGACAATTTTCCTTCAACTTCGTTCAGGATGGTGAGCCCATCGAACCATAAGTTTTTCTTTGGTAATTATGGCTGAAATATATCTTCTGTTTTTCCTTCAACAGATAGTATCACTTTTTTTACAGTCGGAAATTGTAACAATGTTTTCTCAATTAAGAGTGTTTGTGGATTACTTGAACCACCAGATTGTGTCTGACCATTAAAGTCAGCATATGCAATACCATCTTCTATTTTCAAAGACAACAACTTTGCTTTATTTGGAATATTAGTTTGATAACCTTGGGATTGTTCTTGTGTGGTCGGGCCCTTTAATAATTCATTGATGGCCGCAGTTACGATAGCTGTTGTATGGGGAACTGTGCGAACAACCGGGAGTGGATCTGCGGTAAGAAAATCTTCCGTAGATGATAATCTTCTATTAAAGAAAAATACATTAAATGTCGAAACAGCTACTGGTGCCTTGGACGGGTTCGGTTTGGTAGTATTTGTTACTTGTATTGGGATAGGTAAAGGTTGTTGAATAACCGGTTCCGACTTTTTAATAAATGCAAAGTATCCTACTGTCCCAACAAGTATGACAATTACTACAACCAAAATTATATTCGCAAAACCTTTTTTATTTATATTCATAAATTGTATTATAAAGTTTATTTTTAATTTAATAATATTTTTTAATTAACAATAATGCCGTTCCAATAATAAATAAGTTTTCCATTGTTCGCATCTATGATCGCATATGGATATTCATTTACTCCTTTCGGCTTTACTCTCCACACCAATAACCAGTTCGGTTCTGTATACGATGTGCCAGCAGTTGAATCATAGAAACCAAGTTCAGCAGTAAAGAAATAATTGGACTTCATTTCTTCACGAGCTTTTCTCGCGGCTGTATATGCAGAAATAGTTGGCTCTATCGAAATACCTAAATCACCAACCCTGTCCCCAGAAGTATAAATACCCTCAGTGCCATCAATATACAATCGGTCGAAAGCCTTACCAGATGAATGAAAATGATAGAGTATATCGTCAATCGGCAAGTTCTTATAAAATTGACTAGCTCGGACATGAATTTCTCCTCGTTCATCTACTACAACCGCCTCAATCGCAAGCGTACCCATGTCTATATTATTTTTTTGGAAAAGACTTTTTACTTTAGCCAGATCTTCGGCAGATACAGTATGATCTGTATTAGTATGTATTTGAGTTACCTGGACAAAAGAAGGGAAAAAATAACCACCTATACCAATGAGTAACAAAACAGCTATTAAATATAAAATTATTTTTTTATTCATATGATTAAAAAATTTTCACTTTTGAATTAATGCTACTCTATTAATTATATACAACAAAGCTAATCTTGACTAGACCAAAAATACCAAAAATGATTGGTTATTTTATTCTGAGATTTTGTTCATCGCTTCCTCGAGGGTCATTAGTTCTGCTTCGATGTCTGTGCGTCGTTTAACCTCAACCTTACCTTCTGCTACCGTTTTATCACTAACTACAAAACGCAAAGGGATACCTATAAGGTCTGAGTCAGCAAATTTCTCCCCTGCCCGTAGGTCGCGTTCATCATACAAAACTTCCACACCAGCTTTGCTAATATCAGCGTACAATTTATCGGCAAATTTCAATGTATTTTCATTGTTTCCAAGTCGTATCAAATGCACAGCAAATGGCGCAACTTCTTTTGGCCAGACCAAACCTTTTTCGTCGGAAAATATTTCTGCAATAACCCCCATTAATCTAGTTATACCTACACCGTATGAGCCAAGAAACACAGGATTCTTATTTCCATCATTATCTGTGAAGAAAAGTCCAAGCTGTTCTGACTTTGATGTGCCGAATGTAAAAATATTACCAACTTCTGCAGATTTTTTCATTTCAAAATCTTCCTTTTCCACGCCCATTTTTTTTAAAGTCTGATCATTAAATATTTCTTCATTTAATGCCAATTTGCCGTCTTTGTGAACATATATTATATCCTCACCAGCTTCACACAAAGTTTGAAATTCATGACTGAACTTTTCAGTGAAAAGTCCTCCTGCAGCCGAAGTAATAAATGTTATGTCTTCAAGTCCCATTCTTTTGTAAACTTTTTTATATGCCTCAGTAGCTTTGTTATACAACTCCATATGTTGTTCCTCGTCCAATGCGTATGAATACATGTCTTTCATTATAAATTCTCGACATCGCATAATACCGCTCTTTGCTCGAGTTTCGTTTCTAAATTTATTTTGAAATTGGTGAACATATCTAGGCAAGTCATTGTAGCTGGTTATGTGATATTTCATCATATTGGTGATGGGTTCTTCGTGAGACCAACCGAAACCAATTTCATTACCATTTTTCAGCTCTGATTTGAACCAAACATCCACTTTTTCATCATCCCAGCGGTCTGTAGTTTCCCAAAGCTCTTTACTTTGAATAGTAGACATAAAGATTTCTGAGGAGCCAATAAAATTCATTTCCTCAGATACAATATTTTTTATTTTATTTATAACAGCTAGACCGAGTGGTAATAGAGAATAAACCCCAGCCATTTCCTTGTGAATGAACCCTGCACGAATAAGAAGCTGAGCATTTTTTGACACCTCATCAGATGGGGCATCTTTTCTTGTTTTTGTAAAAAGTTGTGATTGTAACATTCGTTTATAATATAACAAAAACGATTTTTGAGCAAAGGTATTTAAAGTTTAAAATAGGATAAAAATAGCCTCAAAATATTATTACCTACGGTAAAATATATTTGATGCATGATTTTTATGGTGTAAAAATCAGGATTGCTAGGGCGACTCTGTACCAGATAAAAACATTGAGGTTGTGGGTTTTGAGGTATTTTATGAGAAAGTTGATAGCAATAAGGCCAGTAATAAATGCGACGGCAGAGCCGAGTAAAAGTGATAAGCCGTAGCCGTTGCTTGCTCCGAGCGTAGTCGAGGAGAAAAGCTCATGACGAACTTCAAAAAGTTTCTTGAATCCTGCGCCAAAAAGAATTGGAAGTGATAGTAGAAAAGAAAACCTCGTTGCTTCTCCTTGTGTCAAACCAAAAATCAATCCTCCAGAAATTGTGGCGCCTGAACGAGAAACGCCAGGGACCAGAGCGAGACATTGGAAAAAACCAATAGCGATTCCCTTTTTAATAGAAAGTATTTTGTCTTGTTTGCCTATTTTCTGAGCAATCCAGAAAAGTAGAGAGCCAAGTACAAGTGTCAAAGCAACAAGGTGAACATTGCGGAAAATTGTCTCCATATTTTTCTCGAGAAAGAGGCCGAGAACTACCATAGGAATTGTGCCAATAATAATAGCCGATAAAAGTATTTTTTCTGCTCTTTCTATTGGCCTTCTCAAAACAAAATTCCAAGCCGTTACAATAAGTTTCAAAATATCTTTCCAAAAATAAACAAGTAAAGCGCAGGATGTCGCCAACTGAAGAACAGCATCAAAAGCCAATCCTCCACCGTCCGTGCCGAGTATTTTCCTTGCGATGATCAAATGCCCAGAAGAAGAAATGGGAATAAACTCTGTTGCTCCCTGAACTATTCCAAGAATAATTGCTTCAAAATGTGTCATGGGTTACAATTGTAACATAACTAAACAAACTTTATGAATATAGAAAAATTATCAATTCCAATAGCAATAATTATCGCCGCTGGTCTCATTGCTGGGTCAATCTATCTTTCCAATACAGCATCTACAAAACAGGCAGTAAAAAATCAACTAGTAGCAAACTCTACCGGTGATGGAATCCGAGCAGTTTCTGCAGATGACCATATTATTGGAAATCCAAATGCAGATGTTGTGTTAATAGAATATTCAGATACTGAATGTCCTTTCTGTAAGGAATTTCACAACACACTTCAAAGGATGATGAGCGAGTATGGCAAAGATGGAAAAGTAGCTTGGGTTTACAGACATTTTCCTATTGATGCACTTCATTCAAAATCTCGCAAGCAAGCAGAAGCAACAGAGTGTGCAAATGAACTTGGTGGACCAACAAAATTCTGGGAATATATAAATCTTCTTTATTTCCGAACAACATCAAACAACACACTCGACCCAGCTGAGCTTCCAAAAATAGCAAAAGCAGTAGGACTAGATGTCGGTGCTTTCAACTCATGTTTATCAAGCGGAAAATATGCAGCTAAAGTTGAAGCCGATTACCAAGATGGAGTAAAAAGCTGTGCAGGTAGTACTCAGTGTGGAACACCTAGCTCTATAATCGTCTCAAAAGACGGAACAAAAGTACCCCTACAAGGTGCTTATCCATACGACCAACTAAAACCTATTTTAGACGCATTATTGAAATAATAAAAAGAGATTTGGGATTTTATCTCAACATTTTTTTGTATCCACAATATTCACAATCCTTTGCGTCACAATTTTCTGTAAGAAATTTTCCAGAATAAACACTTTCAACTAATTTATTTATCTCGCTTTTTACTCTCTCAATATCCTCATCTGAAATAGGTAGTGTAATTATGGGACATCTACCTTTATCATCAGGTTTTATAAACACAAGAGCTGGTTCAACTTCTTTTTCTATAAATTGTGAATTTTTCTGTAATAAGATTTTGTAGAAAATAAGTTGTCGTAAATAATTTCCGTCTGAATCTTTTGTCTCTCCTTTTATTGCATTCAAACTCATGGATTGACGAGTCTTGTAATCAAAAACTAAAATCTTATCTTTCGCCTCTATTATTACATCCATTTGTCCGTGAATTTTTAGATTTAATTTATCATTCTGATAATTAGAGACCAAACAATTTTCTATCCACTTTTCTGTATAAATTTTGCCTTCCAAATCAAAATGTTCCTTAAGAGCCTCAGCTACAATAGGTGCATTTGTCAAAAGTTCTTCCAAGACCACCTCTTTATCTCCAGCGGGAAGAAGCGAAGTTTCAAAAAATGATGTTATAACTCTCTTTATAATATTTGTCGTGGCTTTAACACTTTTATCTTCATTCTGCCAAACCTCAGAAAGTGCTTTATGCATAGCTATGCCCTTTTCAGAAGACGCGCTTGGTGCCTCTGGAACTTTCAAAATACTTTTATACAAAAACTGACTTGGGCAATTCATAAAATGATTTAAAGCCGTAACAGAAAGACCATTTTCCATAATAATTCTTTTTGCGTACTCAACTAACTCTGTCTTTCTGTGAGTCAACAATTTTTCTCCCTGCAAAACTTTTGGGGAAGTCAGAACTTTAGGTGCTTCTATTTTTGAAACATTATCTACATTTAGTTCATTAATAAACCGTAAAGATGTAAACTCTTTTCCTAAATTATCTCTTTCTGGAGTTATCAGAATGATATGTTTTCTAGCACGAGTCATAGCAACATAGAAAAGCCTTCTGGAATCCTTCACTTCGTCACTTGTATCCTTTTCTCTTGGAAAAATAAAAGGAGAGGATCTTAGATTTCGCATCCAATATTCTTCTAAAGCATACGGTATAAATACATAATCATACTCAAGACCTTTAGACGAGTGGGCTGTCATAATTTGGATATTTGAGTCACTTTTTCCAGCTCCGATTTTAATAGTTTTATTTTCAGATGTCTTTTTATAATCAAGTAATTCTTTAATCAAAGTTCTTGGATCTTCAATTCTAGACTGCACAGCCAAGTCTCGAGCCAAGTCCACAATACCCCGCCAAACTTCGACGGACATAGGGTGCATCATATTCTCAGGTGATGTAAGTCCAGAAACTTCCCCTGCTAAAATAAGAAAAGAAATAACTCCAGAATGAACTATTTCTTTTCTTAGTTCAACCAACGCTGGGATTTCTTTTTCAATATCTTTTATATTTCCACTTCGTATTTTCTTTATAAGCTCATTTGATTTAGCAAAATCCAGTGACCAAAGCCCACCCGCAATAGTGTTTGCTAGACTTTCTGTTTGTGATGGATCAAACAAATATTCAAGTAATTTAAAATACAAAACCCCAAGTGGATGAGAAAAAATATCTGCACCACGCTCGGCCGAAACAGAAAGACCATTTGCTTCACATAAAGAAAGAATATAGTCTACATCTTTGTTCCATCTTAAAATAACAGCCACTTTTTTTTCTGGTTCTTTTTCTGTGATTTTATTGAGTTCTTGTACTAAGTATGAATCTGCTGAGTCACTATCTGGAGCCCTCACTAAATCCAAAAGTCTATCATTCTCCGAAGAACCTGACTTCAATTTCACTCGTAAATCTTCATATTCATCGTCTTCGTAATTTTGTTCTATCATGGAAAAAGTGGCGTTCAAAATTCCTTGATGGGAACGATAATTATCTTTCAATGAAATAATTTTCATATCTTTCCATGTATTCTGAAATTTCAAAAAATTCTCAACTGAAGCACCTTGAAAACGATATATCGCCTGCTTTTCATCTCCTACCACAAAAATATTTGGAGTTTCAAAAAAATTGGCT
This sequence comes from Parcubacteria group bacterium, assembly GCA_039740895.1. Classification (GTDB taxonomy): domain Bacteria; phylum Patescibacteriota; class Minisyncoccia; order Phycocordibacterales; family DATDWN01; genus JBCLGS01. The sequence continues at coordinate 2,034 of JBCLGS010000009.1, read as the reverse complement.
AAAAGAAAAACGATTAGATTTTGAGAATCGTTGGTATCCTGATGTTCATCAACTAAAATATATAGAAACTTTTCTTGGAGAAGCTGTAGAAGAAGTTCATCATTTCTTAAGGCTTGAAGTAGCTCAAAAAGTAGGTCATCAAAGTCCATTTTTTTATCCTCCTTTTTCTTTGCTTCATATTCTAAATAAACATCTGAAAATAAAATAGTTCTTTCACCCTTTTCAATCCTTTTCAAACTATCACCTTTCAATTGACCTTTTGTCGCTCCTCTAGTAGATAAAGACTCTGGATCATTTTTTACTCTTTCTATTTCCTCCTTTGCAAAACTTTTTATCATTTCAGGAATCCAAGCGTCTTTCTTACAATCGCCTATTCCGCCAATAATTTTATGTAAATAGAAATCAGTATCACCAAGTGGCCTGAGTTTTGAATATTTTTTATTCTTTAATATCTCCCGCAAAATTGATTCTGCTTCAACATCTGTAATTTGTTTTGACCGTGAGAGATGCACAAAATGCTCTGGAAACTCTGATATGACCGCTGAGGCAAATCCATGAAATGTGTGAATTTTAACTTCATCAGCACGACCACCGATTATTTCGCGAAGTTTGGAACGCATCACTTTCACCCCAGCATCAGTAAATGTTAAGGCTAAAATACCAGATGATGGAGTATCCGTTTCTCGCAATATATTTGCGATACGCAATGTCAGTATCGTCGTCTTGCCAGTGCCTGGACCAGCAATGACCATCACTGGACCCTCTATGGTATCCACCGCAAGCTTCTGTTCTGGGTTTAATTGTTTGTATCTTTTTTTGAACTCAATATCCAACATGCATATAGGATAACACAAAATTCGAATTCGATTTAGTAATAATTCCTCAGCTTATTTATTTTCTCATGCTGGCGGATTTTCTCATGTGCCTTGGCTTCAATCTGTCGGATGCGCTCTCGAGTAACACCAAACTCTTTGCCCACTTCTTCAAGTGTATGAGTGATGCCATCTACTAGGCCATGACGAAGTTCAAGAATTTTTCTTTCTTTCTCTGGTAAATCATTTAAAATTTCTTTAACTTGGTCAGAAATAATTCTTCGTGATGACTCTTGTTCTGGTGAAAGAATTTTGTCGTCAGCCATAAAGTCCCCTAGTTTACTTTTATCATCACCATCAGAATCCCCAATCGGAGCTTCTAGAGAAACTGTGCTTTGGTCAATTTTCTCTATTGTATAAACTTTTTCCACAGGTAAGTTCATTTCAACAGCAATTTCTTCTGGCAATGGGTCTCTTCCCAAGTCCTGTGAAAGGCGTCGTACGACTTGTTTGTATTTTGCGATTGTCTCCACCATATGCACAGGAACGCGAATTGTTCGAGACTGGTCGGCCAGTGCACGAGTGATAGCCTGACGAATCCACCATGTAGCGTAAGTTGAAAATTTGTAGCCCTTTGTCCAATCAAATTTATCAACGGCTTTGAAAAGTCCAAGGTTTCCTTCTTGAATCAAGTCCAAGAGAGTAAGGTCAGCAGAACGACCGACATATTTTTTAGCAATAGAAACTACAAGTCGCAAGTTTGCACGAGCAAGAAGATTTTTGGCTTCCATATCTCCGGCCTCAATTCTTCTAGCTAAATCTTTTTCCATTCCACCTGAGATGAGTTGGTATTGCCCTATTTCTTTCAAATACATCTGAATGGAATCGTATGATGATTCTGCACTTTTTCCGTATGTATATTTTTTATTTGAAATAGTATCTTCTGTCTTCTCAACTTCCAAAAGTCCACCCCCCTCTAAAATATCCACACCACTTCCAGAAAGTTTGTCATATAGTTCATCTAGAAAAAGAATATCCTCCTCAATTGTAGGAAACTCTTTCAAAATCTCATCATAAGTAACATACCCGCGCTCCTTTCCTTTATTAACCAGCTTCAAAAGTCCAGCTGCCTGCCTGTCTCCTTTTTTCAAAACTTTTACTTCAACCTGTTTCCCAGCAGATGTTGCTAGAGAAGATTTATTTTTCTTCTTGGCCCGAATCT
>JBCLGS010000008.1:0-19921 GCA_039740895.1 Parcubacteria group bacterium | reverse complement strand
GCTGAAAACGCTCAACAAAGTGTCGGGAGTGGTGGTGCCGATGCCGACGTTGCCGCCGATATCTATCACAATTCCATTCTGTCCTGTTGTTGCCCCTATTTTGAAGGTACTTGCATCTGTTGTTAATCTCCAATCTGCATCCTCACCAGATGCGTTTGTAAAATCTAGCATAGAGCCAGATGTTCCATAAAAGTTCATCCTTGCAACATTACCAGAAACTCCCAATTGAATACTTTGAATAGTGGGATTGTGTTGCCACCCTGTTCCAGCTACAGTAAGAGCCGACTCCGGAGCCGTCGTCCCAATCCCGACATTGCCTGCACTCGTTGCAAAGTAAGCAGAACCAGTTGAACCTATTTGTGTGGTACTTGCATTAACTAAAGTAGTAAGACCTGTGACATTTAATGTTGATGATAATGTTGTAGCACCACTAACAGTAAGGGTGCTTGTAGCTGTGATAGCTCCGCCGAAGAAACCTGTGCCAGAGAAGTAAGCGTTGCCCATTACATCAAGTTTGTTGTTGGGGGTGGTGGTGCCGATGCCGACGTTGCCAGAGACGATGAGGCCATTTGAGGGTGCTGCATTTGTCGAAGCATATGAACCGATAGCGACGCTCCCCTTCACGCTCAACTTACTTTGTGGATATGAATCATGGGGTATGCCGATGCCGACTTTGCCAGCGCCATCACGCATAATGAGCAGGTCATTACTTCCTGCATACGTTTCCATGTATCCATAGCCACTGGTTGCCACAGTTTTCGCTATCCAACCAAATGTAATATTATTTGTCGTCGTTTGTCCCGCTTGATACCCGTACGCTGTATCATTCGTAGTGCCATAGGTTGCGATGCCGTTTGAAACATTGCCGATATCACTTGAACCGATAATCTGTCGCCCGCTATTTAGATGAAGAGGCCCAAGTGGCACAGATGTTCCAATGCCGACATTGCCGCTGTTCTGCTGAACGATAAAGTGAGATATGCCGATTGCGAGTCCACCAGTTGAAATGGTACTTGTCGCAGTTGTAGATGTCGCATTAAAATTACCAAATGTTGGAGTACTTGTTGCAGTAATGACACCAGATGCGTTTATGGAAAGCAGAGAATTAATTGCGGCTCCAGAGAGAGTGAATGATGGAGTTGAGATTGAAGAGGTTGCAGTGAATGTGCTTGCGAGAACATCACCTCCAGTGAATACACCACTACCTCCGACTGAAAGTGTGCGGTATGGTGAGGTCGTCCCGATGCCGACATTGCCGGTTTGAATTGTAAACACTTGGCCCAAAAAAGTTGTGTCATTTTTTGTTTGAAAAATTCTCAATTCTCCACTCGCACCTTCAATTGCCAATGCTCCTCGTCCGTTTCCATATTGAGAAGTAAGACCGGAAATTAAAGCGGATGTAAATGTTGGATTTCCTGCAAAGACAATGCTTCCTCCAGCGGCATCAGGACTGGTATAAATACTCATTCCCCCAGAAGTGTTATATGGGTTTGTGCCACGGAATAATTCAACTTGACTGGTACTTGATTTATATACTTCCAGTAGCGCCCCCGGTGCCCCCGTCCCAATCCCCACACTCCCCGAACTACCAATAATAGTTAATGCAGAAGTTGATGTTGTTGCTGTGCCTGCAACAGTGGTGGTGGCGAAATATAAGTCACCTCCAGCATTTCTAAACGCCCATTGAGCGCTACCTGCACCTGCTGAGAGAGCTAGTTGTGATGCGGTGGCAGATGAAGGATTCAAAAGCCATGTTGGCGTGGTTGTCCCGATGCCGACGTTGCCGCTATCATTTATTCTCACCCTTTCCGTCCCAGCAGTAGAGAAAGCAAGTAAGTTGGAGCTAGGACGCCAAATACCAGTATCTAAGTCGCTACCAAATGTATAACTCGGTAATGCGGCTGTTCCATTATCTCCACGAACCGTGCGACCAGAATTTAATTCTATCCCTCCGTCAGGTGTTAAGACATCTGAAAAATATCCAGTGCCGTTTACATGTAACTTATACCCAGGTGTCGCCGTCCCGATGCCGACATTCCCTGAATTTTGTTGAACGATAAAGTGAGATATGCCGATTGCGAGTCCACCAGTTGAAATGGTACTTGTCGCAGTTGTAGATGTCGCATTAAAATTACCAAATGTTGGAGTACTTGTTGCAGTAATGACACCAGATGCGTTTATGGAAAGCAGAGAATTAATTGCGGCTCCAGAGAGAGTGAATGATGGAGTTGAGATTGAAGAGGTTGCAGTGAATGTGCTTGCGAGAACATCACCTCCAGTGAATACACCACTACCTCCGACTGAAAGTGTGCGGTATGGTGAGGTCGTCCCGATGCCGACATTGCCGGTTCCATGTTGAATGAGGAGTGCATCATTCCATTCACCATCGTAATATGTATAATACAAATCTTCTGTTGATGATGTTTCTCCAAATCTCCATTTTTCAACACCAGCAGTTAGGAATCTAAATTGATTTGTGTAGCCTGTACTACCACGATCCAAATAAATTGCAGCATGTTGAGCAGAATCTACTGTGAGTTGTGGGAAACTAGAATCTGTTAATAATACAGAACCACCAGCTACTTCCAATTTAGCATTCGGTCCCGTCGTCCCAATCCCCACATTCCCTGCATTATTAATCGTTATCCTCTCCGTTAAGACTGAAGGAGCGGCGTTGGTGCCAGTCCAGAATGAAAGTTGTCCAGGCACTCTGCTGTCGGCAATGGTGCCACTACTGATACCCTTAATTGCGGCTCCAGTGATGTAGCCAGCCGCTCCTCCATAACCTGTGAAATTGATGACTCCCAGTTCATCGGCGGTGGTAATAACTGTGGGGATTGCTCCTGTACCTCTTGCTTTTCTAAAGTTTAAATCAAAAGTATCAGCTGAAGCATTGGCTTGAGTGAGAAATATTTGTCCTAATGCCGCTGTATTGGAGGAGATATGGAGGAGTCCAGCGGGACTCGCCGTCCCGATGCCGACATTTCCACTCTGAGTAATGATGAAGTTTGTCGCTGTTGAGCTACCGATGACAAATGAGGGTACATTGGCGGCGAGCGCGTTGGGATTCACGCTGAGAAGACCCCAAGGGGTTGTGGAGCCGATACCGACATTACCACTCGCTCCGAGAATCGTGAGCGCGGAGGTGGTAGTGGTAGCAGTACCAGCAACGGTGGTGGTGGCGAAGTAAAGGTTGCCACCGGCGTTGCGGAATGCCCATTGAGCTATTCCAGCTCCAGCGGATAGGGATAGTTGAGATGTTGTGGTAGAAAAAGGATTAAGTAACCATTGCGGTGAGGTCGTCCCGATGCCAAGCCGCTCATTCGAATTGTCCCAGAACAGATTGCTCTGAATAGCAGTGGTCGTCGCTATGCGGTACTCCGCTATATTGGTACCGAGCTTCGAGACCACGAGCCCTTTGATAAAATGGTTGTTATTGGAACCTCCCGTGCGCGCCCCGAAACCGAATTTGTTGTAAGCGGCATTGTCGAGGTCGCGTGTGTACACATCGCTGTAATCAATGACAACTTTTCCGTCGTAGCGGACGATTATGCGGTTGTATATAAAAGAGATATCAACGTTGTGCCATTGGTTATCATCAATACCTGCCTGCGCGACAGAGACGAGAGGCGCTGTGCCACCTCCACTGCTGGCCTGCTGACCATCACTGAAGCCCCCATAGGTGAGGCCGATGCGGTCATGGTACTCGCTGAAGTACACGATATATCCTCTGGTCATTCCGGTTCCGAACTCGCTTGTCGGGACGGCGTCGGCGTGGCTGTAAAACCACACGCCGTCGGCGCCATCGCCTCCGCCAGTCCTGAAGTTGAATTGCACCCGTTCAGCAGGTAGTTGGTTGAATGCCCAGTTCATCGAGCCGCTCTGGCTGTTGGAGGCGCTCGTGAGACGCACCCCACTTCCCGAGACAAATGCGGCATTGCCGGAGAGCGTCGCGAGCGGAGAAGCTTGGCCGGACGCTGTCGGATTGGTAAGCCCGTCCCAGTACGCGAGCGCCTGCCCGATGAGCCCCGTTGTTATAGTGGTGAGGCCGACATCGCCGAATGAATTTAAGCCGATTACTCCGCTGTATGCGGTGGAGCCAGTTGAGCTTGCGGTGAGCTTCGTAAATGCAAGGCCGGAGGAACCGGACGTGCCCGAGTTAACCTCAAGTGCCGCCCTCGGCGTTGTCGTCCCGATGCCGACTCTGCCGCTACTGCCGATAATAGTCAATGCAGAAGTTGTGGTTGTTGCTGTCCCTGCAACAGTCGTTGTTGCAAAGTAAAGATTACCTCCAGCATTCCTAAACGCCCATTGAGCGATACCTGCACCTGCTGAGAGAGTGAGTTGAGAGGCAGTTGAAGAAAAGGGGTTGAGTAACCATTGGGGAGTTGTCGTCCCGATGCCGACTCTGCCGCCGGTTGTTGCTAGATAGGTGGATTCGGTTGCCGTGAATGCCGTAGTTGAAGCTCCGCCGCTCATAGTGAAGAGACCCGAGGTGATGGTTGAAGATGCGTTAGAGAGGAAACCGTTCGAGAACGTGGCGAGGCCTGCGTAGGTCTGAGAACCAGAGACGGTGAGATTCCCGCCGACAGAAAGATTCGCGCCGTTAAGAAGTGCGACATCGCCATCTTTGTTGATGGTGAATGCGGTGGTGGTAGCGAATGAGGCGGTGGAGGTTGAGATGACGAAGAGATTAGTACTGCCCCCCGCGAGACCGGCGAGCGAGAAGCGTGCGAAGGGAGAGGTTGTGGCGAGGCCGATGAGGCCGGTCGGTCCAATCGTCATACGCTCGGTGCCGAAGGTAACGAGACGAAGAGTGTCTTCGTCTTGGTTGTTGGTGTCGGCGGTGATGTAGGTGTCTTGGTCGGCGTCTATCACTCCGCCGAGGCCCTGCCAGACCGCGTTGTCGCCGTATCCTTCAAACTGGTGAGTGGTGAGGTTGAACCGAATATACCCAACGTCGCCGTTAGGACGTTGGCCTGATGTGCCCACAGGTAGGCGCATCGCGTCGGTGGCGTAGATGTCAAGGGTGACGACGGGAGTGGTCGTCCCGATGCCGACGTTGCCAGCGGTATCAATCCTCATTCTTTCTGTCACGGTTGCTCCGGTACCAAATACTAAACTACTAGAAATCCCTGAACCGTCATCAACTGCGCCGATAGAAGAGAAAGCGCCACCTCGAGTAATAAATTCCATACCTACCCATCCGGCTGACGCATTATTGTTGCCAACTCTAAAAGTTCTTCCACCAGAGAGCATGTTAGCAGAATTATACGCAGTAGCGTCGCTGTTGATAATTCTAGCAATAACATTTGAAGATGTACCACTTACTTCTAGTAACGCATTTGGAGCCGTCGTCCCGATGCCCACATTTCCAGCGAAGTATGCCGTACCGTTGAATGTAGATGTGTCCGCAATAAATGAGCCAGCATTGAAACTGACTGTAGAAATACTGGCCATGTTGGAAATAGAGCCACCTTTTATTGTCGGCGTATTTATAACTGTGTTTGTCAGCTGATCTATTCTCTGTGAAGTTGCAATCTGCTGGTACACATTTGTGATGGCTCCCCCACTACCTGAAGACAGAGCGAAAATTCTTGCCAGCATATTATTGTTGACTTCTTCCAATCTTTTTTCAAAATATTCTTTTGTGAAATTTGAAGCAACAACTCTTTCAATTATTCTTTCTGTAACCCTTGTTTGATTCGGAGCGGGAATTTTAACTTGTGTTGGTGTCGATGTTGCTGTTTTTACAGCCACAGTTTCTGTTGGCTTTTCTGTAGTGTTTTGTGCAACATATATAGTGTCTATAATTGTTGGTTTTTTGTTGAATAAGGACGCTAGAGGTGAGTACACAGAAGCATTAAACCAATCACTAATTTTTTCATAAATTATAGCTCCAATATTATCAACAAAATTGTTATTTTGTTTTATTGTTTCTACAGCGGAAGCAGTCAAATTATATGCTGGATTTTTTGTAAAAAATTTTGCATCAATTGAGTTTTCCAATTTTGAGACTGTTGGGTAAAAAGCTGTAAATCCATCTTTTATAGAAACTAGTCCAATAATCAAAATCATGCTGATTGCAAGAGGAATAAACCCAGTAAAAATGTTATTTATTCTAGTAAATATTTTTACATAAACCATCTCGGTATAACGAGATAGTGGGAATCTATTTAGTTTATTTAGAGAATTTGCACTAAAATTCTTTGAGAAATCAAAAGTAATTGGAGTATTTTTATACTCAATGAGAGATTGTTCACTAACATACCAAGCTCGACCAATTCTTCTTGAATCAATTTTTCCACCGCGACAAAGTTGCCCAATGTAGTCTTTTGAATAGCCAGTTAAAGAGCTAGCGTCTTTTACTGAAATGTATTTTTTATTCTCAAATAATATATCAGAACTCATTGCAATAATTATATTGCTTTTTTAATTTAAAACCACGAAAAAACTGTGGATAATACCCATTTTTATGACTATCCGAGATATTCATTTTTTCCAAAATCTCGGATGAAAAAAACTACACAAAAAAGAAACTATAGTTTCAAGAAAATTTATCAAGTATTTAAACAAAAAAAATCAATTTTTATCATCAAAAAATTAACTTAAAAGTGCCTCAAATGTAGGTCTAAAATGAGCTGTGATGGCCTTAATTTTAATGATTCATTTCTAATTCATCATTTATCTAGCATATTGAGTTATAATCAAAGAATATTTCTTATCCACAATTAAATATTTTGGATGGTTGATAATGATTTATAAAGATTGTAAACTTAATATGAACCTTTATTAATCTTTTAATTAAAAATAATATGGCTAATCAATATATTACAATAAAACAAGCATCAAAAATTTTAGGTGTTACTCCTCTGACTTTACGCAATTGGGACCTCAAAGGTAAGCTCGAAGCACATCGTCATCCGATGAATAATTACCGAGTTTACAAGATTGAAGACTTAGAGAAAGTCATCCAAGAAATTGAGATGAACACTGGTTTGAGAAAAACTCCAAAAAAAGAAATACGAAAATTGATAGTAAAACACCTAGAAGACGAAGAGTAACTAAATACAAAAACACACCTCTGTCAAGGGGTGTGTTTTTGTATTTTTGAATATTTATTTTATCAAATCTAAAATTATTTTTTTTAACATTTCTGGATTTGCAGAACCTTTTGTGGCTTTCATTCCCTGCCCCACTAAAAATTGTATGACGCTTTCTTTTCCTGATTTATATTCTTCTACAACCTTTGGATTTGCATTAACTATTTCTGAAATAATTTTATTTAATTCTTCTGTGTCATTTTTTTGAATTAAACCTTTTTCAATTGAAATTATTTCTGGGTCACCACCAATTTCAAACATTACTTTCAATGCATCTTTTGCACCACGAGATGACAAGTCACCACGACCAATCATTACAAAAAGTTTGGCAAAATTTTCTGGTGTAACTTTTCCGAAAGAAAACTCATTGCTAATATTTTTGGATAGTCCAACAAGGTCTGAGGTGATGTAGTTTGAAACAGTCTGAACAGCAACTCCCCCACTGTGTGGAATTATGGACTCAAAAAATTCTGCGACTGCTCTGTTGTTTACATACATTTCTATATCCTCTGATTTCAAGCCAAAGTCTTTTGCGTATCTTTCTCGCTTTTCTTTTGGAAGCTCTTTCATTTCTTTTTTTAAATTTTCTGGACTGAATTCTGGTATTTCTGAAATTATCAGTTTTGGTAAATCTGGTTCAGGAAAATATCTGTAATCATGCGCGGACTCTTTTAATCTTTGGGAAAATGTTATTCCTTTATTTTCATCCCAACCACGAGTTTCCTGAATTACCTTCTCCCCTTTTAGAAGCAAGTCTCTTTGTCTTTCAAATTCGTATTCAATAGCTTTTCCAACAGCACGAAATGAATTGATATTCTTTACTTCAACCTTAGTGCCTAATTCACTTGTAGCAGAAATAGATATGTTAACCTCTACTCTCATCTGTCCGTTTTCCATATTTGCTCCAGAAACATTTAGGTACTGTAAAAGTAGTTGTAGCTCTTTTGCGAATGTAGTCGCCTGCTCAGCTGAATGTATCACAGGCTCCGTAACCAGCTCCATTAGTGGCACCCCTGCTCTATTAAAATCAACCATACTCACACCAGGGACATCATGTCCTGAGCGTGCGGTATCTTCCTCCAAATGAATTCGTGTCAGTGTCACATTGGCAAGTGAGCCACCAGAGACTAGTGGATATTTATATTGACTGATTTGATACCCTTTTGGAATATCTGGGTAGAAATAGTTCTTGCGGTCAAACTCAGTAAAGTCTGCGAGCTTTGCTCCTACAGCAATTCCCACAAGCAAAACCTTTTTTACCGCGTCTTTGTTTATTACAGGAAGAGTTCCTGGATTACCCATACACACAGGGCACACATTTACATTAGGCAAACTGACCTCCCTGTCCGCCGATGAGGCGGAATCCAAGGATTCATTTGCACCTAAAACAGATTTGCTTTGCAAATCTGTTCGGTCGACCACTCCTGAGGAGTGGTTTAGACACCCACAGAACATTTTGGAGTGAGTTTTTAGCTCAGCGTGGATTTCTAGCCCAATTGTTATTTTATAGTCATCCATAAAACTATCTATTTTAAATTATTAAGTATTTTTATTAATTGGTCGCTAAAGTTTTTTACTAAGGCGTCATCTATAATAGAAATGGTTAAAACTTCTTTGTGAGACTTTTTAAATAATTTGATATATTTTTCTAAAGTTTTTTCGTCTACCAGGTCTGTTTTAGTCAGTAGAATCATCTCTGATTTCAGAGTGAGTGTTGGGTCATACTTCTTTAACTCTTCCTGAATTGTATTATAAGCCTCTTTGGGATTTTCATTTTCACACGATATGCAGTGTAGCAACATTTTTGTGCGAGCAATATGTCGAAGGAATTTGTGTCCGAGACCTTTTCCGTCAGATGCACCTTCTATCAGCCCTGGAATGTCAGCAATAACGAAACCATAAAATTCCCCTAGGTTTGGTATAAGAGTAGTAAATTGATAACTACCAATTTTTGCTTTTGCATTTGTAAGAGTATTTAGAAGACTTGATTTACCAGCGTTTGGAAGACCAACAAGACCAATGTCAACAACCAATTTTAGTTCAATAAAAAATTGTCCACCTATTCCAGGTTTTCCTGGTGTGCTCTCTTTTGGTGTTATATTTTTTGAACCCTTAAAATGAACATTACCATATCCTCCCCATCCTCCTTTTAGAAAAAAGATTGGTTCTTCTTCAAGCACCTCTATAGAGTCTCCTGTTTCAATATTTGTCACTACACTGCCGATTGGCAATTCGAGAGTTAAATCATCCCCTGCTTTGCCGTGCATAGCATTACCCATACCATTCTGACCATCTTCAGCTTTAAAATCTTTTATAAACCGATACTCATTCAAACGGCCGATGTCTCGTATACCTTTTAAATAGACACTCCCTCCCTTTCCTCCGTCTCCTCCACCAGGGCCGGCATGGTCAATACCCTTCTCATGCTTCCATAAGACTACCCCATCACCACCCTTTCCGGCAAATATATTGAGATTTAGTTCATCTATAAACATGCTTGTACTATAACAGAAAAAAGACGAAACACAACCATTTCATGAAAAAATTGGCATAATTAAGTTATCCACAAAAAGAGGCATTTGCAAAAAATATATAATCTGGTACAAATATGGAAAACCTGTTTAGCATTTGCTAAATTGTTAAATTGTTAAATTATAAGATATTTTTTAAACAGACATATATATGGATGACGATAAAGAAATAGATGAGGAAGTTGAAGAGGGTGAGGAGGATGAGGTGCTTGGTGGTGAAAAGAAACCAAAAGTACCTAAAGACGAGGAGCTTAGTGAAGACTCACTTGATTCTCTCGCAGAAGAAGAAACAGAGACTCTCCCAGAGGATAATTATGATGATGTAGATCTCTGGTAAAAAACCATTAAATCTGGCGAACTTGATCCAGTAGAATCACCTACTGGGTAATTTCGTTGAACTTCATCCAGATTTGATGATTTTATATTTCTAGATAACTTTTATTTTTATAAATCTTCTTTTACCTATCTTATAAGTGCCGTTTGAGACCTTAAAATCAATCTCAGTTATTTTACTTCCATCTTCCCTAGGGCGATTGGTATCTCCCGGGCTAGCCATTTTTGTTATTGCTCCTTCAGAAATAAGTCTTCTGTACTCACTTTTTGAAATAATTAATTTTTCTGCTAGTAAGATGTCTACAAACATTATCCCTTTTGCTACAGACACCTCTACTACATCATCAGGCACACCACCTTTTGCAAAAGTTTTCTCAAAATTTTCTTCTGCTTCTTTTGCTTTCTCTTTTCCATGATATAGTCTTACAAGCTCATACGCCAACTTCATTTTTATATCCCTAGGATTGGTTCCTGATTCAAGAGATTTTTTGTGTTGTTCTATTATTTCCAACGGAACTCTAGTAACAAAAGTAAAGTACTTTATAATAAAATCATCTTTCAATGACATCACTTTCCCATACATATCATTCACATCATCAAGCAAATTTATTGTATTTCCCCAACTTGAACTCATTTTTCTACCGTCAAGACCTTCAATGAGAGGGTTTGTGATAATGTCCTGAGGTTCTTGTTTGTAATGTTTTTGTAAATCTCTACCAGCAAAAAGATTAAATTTTTGATCAGTGCCTCCAATTTCAACATCAGCTTTTATAGCAACAGAGTCATAACCCTGCATTAAAGGGTACCAGAGCTCTCTCAAAGAAATTCTCTTGCCACCATCAAGTCTTTTTTTAATATTTTCCCTTGAGATAAAATTGCTCAGAGAAAATACATCTGATTGCTCACAGAGTTCTTTATACCCAAGTTTACCTAACCATTCACTGTTGTAATGAATCTCGCATTGTTGTATATCAATAATCTTACCCACTTGATCAATATAATTCTGCATATTCTTCTTTACTTGTTCCTCCAACAACATAGGTCTTTCGCTTTCCTTATCAGATGTATCACCAATAACTCCTGTAAAATCACCTATTATAAAAACTATTTTGTGTCCAAGTTCTTGAAAATCTTTTAATTTTAGTATTGGAATAGATCTGCCAATATGAATATTTGGACTGGTTGGATCAATCCCCAACTTAATTCTAAGCTGTTTACCATTTTTGAGTTTTTTCTCCAAATTTTCCCTATCAACAATTTCTTCTACTCCACGAGAAAGTAGCTCATCTATTTTCTTTGGGTCTGTGTCTATTTTTATTTCTTTATTTAATCCAAACATATTATCAATATATCACATTTGTGGTAGAATATGAAATATAATGGAAAAAAACTTGATATGATATTTCGATATAAAGAAAAAGCTAAAGAGAGAGTCAAAAAACGCGGAATTAGAAATATAATTATCTTTCTGCTATCTTGCGGGATTTTTTTGACTGGATTTGTTTTAATATGGGTTTCTACCTTCCAAATTCCCGCTCTAGATGTTATTGAAGCTCGTAAAATCAGTCAATCCACTAAAATATACGACAATACCGGTAAAATTGTGCTTTATAGTGTCTTCCAAAAAGCAAAAAGGACTGTTGTTCCTTTTGAGGAAATTTCAAAAAATATAAAAGATGCCACTATGTCTATTGAGGATAAGGAATTTTATACACACCGCGGTGTCAAACCTTTATCAATTCTTCGAGCTTTTATTGTGAACATCTCTACAATTAATTTCACTCAAGGGGGTTCGACCATTACTCAACAGGTTGTAAAAAATTCCATTTTGACTGGAGACAAAACTCCTACAAGAAAACTGAAGGAATTGGTTTTGGCTTTGAAACTGGAGAGAGTGATGTCTAAAGACCAGATATTCAGTATGTATTTGAACGAGATACCTTATGGTGGAAGTATTTATGGTGTAGAAGAGGCCAGTCAAACATTCTTTGGAACCTCATCTTCTCAGGTAACATTAGCCCAATCGGCGTATCTTGTTGCTCTTCCCCAAGCTCCATCATTCTATTCCCCGTATGGCAAAAATAAATTAAAACTTGATGAAAGAAAAAATGTTGTCTTAAAAGAGATGTTGCGTGATAAAAAAATTACTGACGAACAATATCAATCAGCAATTGAAGAAAAGGTGGAATTTTTACCAAAATCAGACAAAGGAATAAAAGCTCCACATTTTGTGATGTATGTTAGAGATTATTTGATAAATAAATATGGTGCGGATGTTATAGAGCAAGGTGGTCTGAAAGTAATAACAACTTTAAATTATGAACTTCAAACAAAAGCGGAAGAGATAGCAAAAAAATATGCTGTAGAAAATAAGAAAAATTTCAATGGTGAAAATGCTGCTTTTGTGGCTATTGACCCAAAAACAGGAGGAATACTAACAATGGTTGGTTCCCGAGATTATTTTGATAAGGAAATTGATGGAAACTTTAATGTAACACTAGCACATCGACAGCCAGGGTCTACATTTAAACCATTTGTTTATGCAGAAGCTTTTGTAAAAGGTTATACACCAGACACTATTCTTTTTGACTTACCTACGCAATTTTCTACAAACTCAAACTGTCTACCAGACAATATTACAAGTGAAAATGGTTGCTATTCACCTGGAAACTATGATGATAAATTCCGTGGCCCAATAACTCTCCGAGATGCCTTAGCTCAATCAATTAACATTCCATCAGTTAAAGCTTTATATTTAGCAGGAATAAAAGATTCAATTACACTTGCTGGAAATATGGGTATTCAAAATCTAGGTGATGCAAACCAATATGGATTAACTCTTGTTCTTGGAGGTGGTGAGGTCTCTTTATTGGATATGACTTCTGCTTTTGGTGTATTTGCCACAGAAGGCACACGAAATCCATATATAAGTATTTTGAGGGTTGAAGATAAAAATGGAAAAGTTCTAGAAGAAGCAAAACCAAGACCTCTTCCTGTGCTCGACCCAGAGGTTGTTAGAAAAATTTCAGATATTTTGTCAGACAATGTTGCTCGTACACCTCTATATGGAGCAAATTCTGTTATTTATTTTGGTGACAGAGATGTAGCAGTAAAAACAGGAACAACAGACAACTACAGAGATGCTTGGATTATTGGCTATACCCCATCTGTAGTGGTTGGAACATGGGCAGGTAACAACAATAACACTCCAATGGCTAAGAAGGTTTCAGGACTTATTGTTGCTCCAATGTGGCGAGCTTTTATGGATGAAGTTTTGAAGACATTTCCTGTTGATGATAAATTCACAAAACCTCAAAAAGAAGATTCTTATAACTTAAAACCTGTTCTTCGTGGTAAATGGCAAGGTGGTATATCTGTAATACAATCAAACACCTTAATAGACCTAAACACTCCATACAGCTCAATACAAGAAACATTATCGGGTGGTGTGCATTCAATATTATACTGGGTAAATAAAGATGACCCTCGCGGAGCTCCACCAGCAAACCCAAATGATGATTCACAGTTTACTCGATGGGAATACCCTATTCACAAATGGGTAATATCTCAAGGTTTGCAATAATTACCTAATATCTACGATTTTATTAGTAATGGAAGAAGTAATATTGGAAAGTATTACTTCTTTGTATATAAAAATTTTATTTTTTACAGCTGGAGATGCTTGAATTTTCACAATATAATCTTTTATTTCAATTGACTCAGGAGAAAAAACTAAACCAGTATGGTTTTTTATAATCTCGATTATTTTATTTTTATCCATTTCCGAAAACCGAACATTTTTAGAAAATTTTTCTAGATATTTTTCTATATTGAACATATTTGTATTTTAAAAATTTAAAATTTGGATGAAATCCGCGAAAGACAAGAAAAATAATTTGAGCCTTACTAATGTAAGGTGAAAATTATTTTTTGAAGTCTAACAAAGGAGTTCGTCAAATTTGGAATTTTTTACTTATTCATAGGCATTACTAAGTACAAAAATGACCTATCTCCTACAGGAGAGATTATCATTGGTTTATTTGTATCAGAAAAAGTTAAAGATACACTATCGGAATCTATTGATTGAAAACAATCAATAATATATTTATAATTGAAGCTTACGGTTATCTCATCCCCTTTCAAAACAGAGTCTATATTATTTACATTTTCTCCAATATCCATATTTTTTGTTTTTATTTGGAAAATTTTATCTTTTGGAGAAATTACGAAAGTTACTTGACTGAATTTATCTGAAAAAATATTTGATATTTTTAACGCACTAATTAAATCTTGTTTCAAAATAATAACCTCTGTTTTTATTTCTTTCGGAATGATTTGTTTGTAATCTGGGAATGTTCCATCAATAACTCTTGATGTTAAATATAAATCTACATAAGAAAAAGATATTTGATTTTGATTTAGATACACATCCACTTCCTCTTTTAAATCTTCAAGTGTTCTAATTATTTCACTTATATTTTTAAATGGTATAAGTATTTGATTGAATTCTTTATGTTTCTTCACTTTTACTCTCTTTTCTGCTAACCTAAATGAGTCTGTAGCCACAAAACAAACAATTTCTTCTTCTGAATAAACTAAAACACTAGATAAAACAGGTCGCATTGTTGATACTGAGCTACTATACATAACTGATTTAAGCCCTTTTACTAAATCTCCTACATTAAATTTGAATGGTTTCTCTCCAATAATTTTTGGAATGTTTGGAAAATCATCAATTGGAAATGTTTTAATGAGTGATTCTGAATGTTTTGTTGATACTTTTAGATTGTTATCTATTACTTCTAAAATAATATTTTTATCATTAATTATATTTGAAATAAAATTATTCAAAATAGCCCCAGGTACTGCAATTTTCCCTTCTTTGATTATTTTTACTGGTATAGATATTTCTATACCGAGGTCTAGATTTGTTGCTTTTATTGTAAGAATAGAATCCTTGGCTTCAAGTAATACACAGGTCAAAATAGGTAAAGTTATACTTTTACCTGTAATCCTTTCCGCCTTATTTAAAGCGTATGATAATTTTTCTTTTATACATTCTATATTCATTTTTTTATTTTTTAAGACTTATTCCTATTATATCTGTTGATAACTTTAATACTTAATTTTATCCAACATATAAGCCATTAAATTGAAATTGTATATGTGGATAAATATCTTATAATCTGTTAAAAACTTATTCACACTTATAATAATACACCTTTTATAAACACCTTTCTCGTATGTTATCTACATACTATACATATATTTATCCACCGTCAAAATCGGTTTATACAAGTATAGAACGCAATTGAAATATCTCTTTTACTAAAATTTCATCATTTTTGATGTCATTTTTTATTTTTTCACATGAGTGCATGACTGTTGTATGATCTCTACCACCAAGACGCTCCCCTATTGCTGGGTAAGATATATTGAAATCTTCGCGTAAGATATACATTATGATTTGGCGAGGTTTTATAACTTCCTTCTTTCTAGTTTTATCATAAATGAGATGTTCTTCTATATTATAGAAGTCAGCGACAGTTTTCACTACCTCTTTTGTAGATATTAATTTCTTAGGTTTAATATTATTTTTTACAAAATTTTTAACTTCAACAAGAGTTAATTCTCTTTCTTTTAGTTGAGATTGGCAGTTTGTGGAGTTTATTATCCCCTCAAGTTCTCGAATATTTCCTGTAACTGAATAAGCTAAGTAATTAATAATCTCATTTGATAGTGGATATGGACTTAAACTCGTTTTACTTCTTATAATAGCTGCGCGAGATTCATTGTCAGGAGATGGTATGTCTACAATCATTCCAGCACTAAAGCGTGATTTAAGTCTTTCTTCAAGGTCTTGAATAAGTCCTGGGTGTTTATCAGATGAGAAAATAATTTGTTTATTATTCTCATATAAATGATTAAATAAATGAAATAGCTCCTCCTGAGTCTTTAATTTACCTGAGAAAAATTGAATATCGTCCATAATAAGCACATCATATTTTCGATACTTCTCCTTGAAAAAATTAGGTTTGTTTAATTGAATAGAGTTCAAATATTCTTGCCCAAATTTTTCTGATGTAGTATAAAAAACTTTTTTACCACCAATATTTTTTATATGGTTACCCACCGCTTGAATAAGATGGGTCTTTCCGTGACCTGTACCACCATAAATAAATAATGGGTTATAAACAATTCCTGGTTTTTTAATTACAGCCTGAGCTGCAGCGTGAGCAAATTCATTAAATGGTCCAACAATAAAAGAGTCAAATGTATAGCGAGGATTAAGGTTGTCTTCTTTATTTATATAGAAATCTTGTATTGGTAATTCCCTTGTGGTCTGGGAAGCCTTCTCTGACACTTGTTTTATTTTTGTATCTTCACGCATAATAACATAATCTAAAGACTGTATGTTTATGGAGATGTTTCGGAGGGTTTTTAAAATAACTCCATGGAATTTATTTGAAAGCCAATCCTGAACAAAGGTGTTTGGGACAGAAAGGAAAACAGTATTATCCTCTTGCTTTAGTATATAGGTGTCTTTAAACCAAGTATTAAAGTTTGGTTTAGAAAGGGTGAGCTCCATTTCTATCAAAACACTATCCCAAAGTTTTTTGTTATCTGTCATAGGTTCCTATATTATATACATATTAAAAAAAGATAGTACTTGTTAAAAAGTTTGTTATATGTTAATAATATGTGTACAATCTGTGTATAGGAGTAGAATGTCCATAAACTTTATAACTTATCCATCATGTCAATCACATACCAACCAAAAAAACGAAAAAGAGCAAAATCCCACGGTTTTCTCGCACGCAGTAAGAATAAACCAGGACGAAACACTATTCTTCGACGACGCCGAAAAGGACGAACAAAACTCTCCACTGTTTAATTATGTTGCCTAAAACAAGACGAATATCAAAAAAGGAATTCCCTTTTATTCTAAAAAGTGGGAGTAGATTCAATTCCCCACATTTACTTTTATATATAGCCAAAACAGAGGCAAATCTACCAAGTAGGTTTGCTTTTTCTGTTTCTAAAAAAATATGTAAAAATGCCGTATATCGTAACAGATACCGAAGACAAGGATATTCTATTATCTCTAAATATATAAAGGATGTAAAAAATGGATATTTTTGCTTCTTTTCTTTTAAAAAAGGTATTTACCCTTTATCATTTGACGATTTGAGTAAGGAAACAACTTCTTTGCTTAGTCAGTTTGGTGTGATAATATAACACGATGTGGACAACAATCATTACAAAACCGTTTTACAATAGTTTTATTTTTCTTATAAATACATTTCCCTTTTTTGATACAGGTATAATCATTATTATTTTTACTATAATTGTTAAATTGGTTCTACTTCCCCTTTCTATTAAAGCATCAAAGGCTCAAATAGAGATGAAAGGTCTAGAAAAAGACCTAAATTTAATAAAAGAGAAATATAAAGACAATAAAGAAGAACAATCCAGAAAGACACTAGAATTATATAAAGAAAAAGGTATCAATCCTTTTGCTAGTATCTTTATACTAATAATTCAGTTACCTATAATTATCGGTCTATACCAAGTATTTCTAGAATCAGGACTACAGAAGATAAATACAGCCCTTCTATATCCTTTTATTACGGCCCCACTCGCTATCAATATGACCTTTTTGGGTATAATGAGTATCACTGATAAAAGCTATATTTTAGCCATTATTGCTGGTATAACATCATATTATCAGATGAGCCTAGCTACCGACTCACAGAAGGCGCTATCGACCAATTCAGGCCAATCTGGAGGTATGCAAAATGATATAGCAAAGGCTATGATGGTACAAATGAAATATGTCTTCCCTATCATAATGGTCTTTATTGCTTATAGTATTTCAAGCGCTGTTGCACTATACCTTATAACAAGTAATATCTTTGCTATTATTCAGGAGATTTATATCAAAAAGAAGTATCATACTTCTATTAGCGTAGTTTAAAAACTCCAACAAGAATTCATTTTTCGGAGAACGTTAAAAACCCCAGCGGGTTTTGAACTCAGTCCTCGACCTGAATTTGTCAATGAGCCTCGCTTTGCTCGGTCGTTGACAAAACCTGCTTCATGTCTGCGGGGTCTCCGAAAAATGAATTCTTATTGGAGTTTTTGAGAATTACACTACTTAGTCAAGTCCAAGCTCCACAGCGATCCATCTATTTTATTTATGAACACTAGATATTGTTCATTTTCGCTCAATATAGGCTTTATAATATCAATAAGTTCACTTGTATCATTGGCAATTGTTTCTATTATAGATGAAGTGTTGTTCTTTAAATCATATTTCCAAATATCATCTGAGAATGATACCTGTCCCATATACCAAGAGTTTAGACTACTACCAGAAAGAAAACCTTGCAGTACTGCACAATATATTAAAGTTTTATCTTTTTTACTCCAAACGCATTTTTCTGGAAAAGTTGTTGGAGTTATTACTGAGGATGCTCTATTGGAGATAGTATATGTGTATAAACTTGCATTATCTGCCTGTAATAAAACTAAAACTTTTGTGGCATCTGGACTGACTAATGTTGAAAGTCCTGGAATATCTCCTAATATCTTTTTAAATTGTCCTGTTGCTGTATTAACAAAATAAATAAATCCCGAAAAATTTTGATAAGGTTTTGTGGTCAGTGCTACCGTAGAGGTATTTACATACTGAGAAAGAAGCTCTTTTATAGGAGAATCCCAAATTTGTTTTTTCTTTGCTCCATCAAAATTTGCAATTATTCCTACAGAACCACTGAAACTTTCTTGTAAATAAAAGACACTGGTTCCAAAAATAGAATAATCCGTAATATCTCCAGGAAACTGTATTCCAGAGATGGTGTTATTTGTTGTCGTGGATATTGATTTCAGTGAGAGAGAATAAGTGTCAATAGTTTGATTGTCATCTCTTAAATATCTTGCAATCATACTGTCGTTATTATTCCCCCATATTGCATCATACGCCAAAGGTATTGTTGTGTTTGAAATCCTGTTTTGAATAGGAGAAAACAATTCTGTTTCGTAAATATGTCCCGTAGCCTTTTCTATGTGTCTCACCACTGTGCCTGCTTTAAAGTCTCGTGTTCCTGCTCCAGCCACAGGAACGGATGAAAGTTTACGAAGTTTGTTTGTGAACTCTGTCGCGGAAGGTGGAGCTACTGGTGGTGGCTCTATCACCCCACCAGATGGTGTAGTAGAAACCCCAGGTCCACCGAAAGGTAAGAAATTTTTAAATTTATCAATATTACCAGTCGTGCCATCTGTGTTTTTTTGGAAAAATAAATAATAACCAAGCAAAGCAAGTAAGATTAGAGCTAAAACTATTCCTATTATTACTAATGTTTTTTTAGACATATTATTTTCCAAACATTACATGCCAATGATTTGCTTCTTGTACAAATGTTGCATTGATTCCATTAGATACACGAACAGTATAAGATGGGTATCCAAATTGAGTTCCTTCCGAAATTTTATTTGGACCTTTTATATATGTATTTACTCCACCATCCATTCTTAAATCCAGAGTACTTAAACCTACACCATGGGATTTGTGACCACCCTCGGTGCCACCAGTAATCATAACATTACAACCGCAACTTTTAGCCAAATCCTGAACCCCTTGATAGGATGCTGGAGGCATTCCTACAAGATTGGTACAGCCACTCGTTCTACCGTCTGTACAAGGACCATTATTAACACTCACATTGGCACTTGATAAAGCAGTCATCATGGTGGCATTTGTTTTAACTTCGGCTTCATTGAGTGTATACCCAGGCGATACAGCTCCTGTGGCTGCGGATGTTGCTCCGCCAAGTGCAGGTAAATTAAACAAAGCAGAACCAATAACAGTTTCTGGTGTAGGTAAATCCAAACTAAAAGACAAAATTTTTGGATTTATAGTATATAAAATAACATACGCACCGATAACTAAAC
>JBCLGS010000007.1:0-21296 GCA_039740895.1 Parcubacteria group bacterium | reverse complement strand
TTTTTGTAGGCCAAATTTAGACATTTTTATCGCCTTTTGTTTTAGCTTGTGAAGAAGTATAATTAAAATAATTTCAAAAGCTGAGAAAGCACTTGATGTTCGTGTTGATGATTTGGTAAAATAGTGTTGCAGAAGCAATTTTTTAAGATGGATTATAATATGCAAAACACTTGGCACACAAAAACAATACCCGACATCCTGCAAACTCTCCAGACCAGTGAGCGTGGTTTGACTGCGGAGGAAGTGGCTCGTCGTCTCAAAGAATACGGTTACAACAAACTCCCAGAGAGCAAACCTGACGGCTTGATGGTCATTTTTCTACATCAATTCCAAAGTCCTCTCATTTATATTCTTCTCCTTGCCAGTGCAATCGTTTTTTTTATGGGGGATACTGTTGATGGGTCAATCATTCTCGCTGTGCTTGTATTCAATGCTATTGTCGGGACCGTACAGGAAGGAAAAGCTCAAAACACTCTTCTCGCACTCAAGAGATTTGTGGAGACAAAAGCCACCGTGCTTCGTGACGGAAAAGAGTTGATTATTTCCGACACCGAAGTGGTGCTCGGCGATATTATTATGCTTGCTGAGGGGGAAAAGATACCGGCTGACGCTCGCATCATTATTTCAAACAGTCTCAAAGCTGATGAGGCGGCAATGACTGGCGAATCAGAACCAGTGCAGAAAATTGCAGAAGTGCTGAATGGACAAAACTTAGCTATCGCCGATCAGAAAAACATGCTTTTCAAGGGTACTCATATCGTGTCCGGAAATGGCAGAGCGGTTGTCGTCGGGACTGGTTCTGATACAGTCATCGGTAAAATCGCCAAGCAGATTGCCACCATTGATACTGAGATTCCTCTTAAAACCAATATCCGTGATCTGTCTCGGCTCATTATCATCACCGTCGCTGGTATTAGCACATTTTTATTTACATTCGGTATTATTTTAGGCAAGCCTGTAAAGGAAATGTTTACCACTGTGGTCTCTCTTGCCGTTTCCGTCATTCCAGAAGGCTTGCCTATTGTGGTTACACTTGTCCTCGCAACTGGCGTATGGCGCATGAGCAAGAGGAATGTCTTGGTAAAAAAACTGCAAGCTGTAGAAGCTCTTGGCCAAGCTCGGATCATTGCAGTTGATAAAACAGGAACGATTACCAAAAACGAATTGGTTATCCAGAAAATATTTGTTGACGGGAAGATATTTGAAGTTGGCGGTATCGGTTATGAGCCGAAGGGAGAGTTTATGCTTGAAAAAAATATTATCGATCCATTAAATCACCCCGAACTTTTATTTGCGGGCAAAATTGCCGCTTTTTGCGCCAGTGCCAGAGTGATGTTTTCTGCCGAGGAAAATCTATGGCGTGTTGCAGGTGACCCTACTGAAGCTGCCATGCTCGTATTCGCTCAAAAAATTGGTTTTCATAAAGATAAGATGGAACAGGAGATGCCAATACTTTCGGAGATTCCATTTGATTACAAACTTAAATATCATGCGGTGGTTCATGGTGTTGAGGGCAAAGACCTGCCTGCCGGCAGGCAGGAATTCTTGACAGTAGTCGGTGCTCCAGAAGTTATTCTAGGGCTTTCCGATACAATTTGGCGCGACGGAAAAAACCATCATCTGGGAGTGAAGGAGAAGGAAGAATTGGAGGCTACTTTTGTTCGCATGTCGCAAGAAGGATTGCGCGTGATTGCTTTTGCGGAGACATCCGATGTTCCAGACAAACTTACTCCGGAAACTATCAGTGGTATTACTTTTGTCGGATTTTACGGAATGAAAGATGCATTACGGCCGGAAGTTGCCGAAGCTATGCAGAGGGCAATTTCAGCAGGTATTCGGGTGGTAATGATTACAGGGGATTATAAAATCACGGCACAAGCCATCGCCAAAGAAGCTGGTATTTATCACAATGGCGATATTATTCTTACTGGGCAGGATATTGATTTACTATCTGACACAGAACTTTCAGAAAAACTTGCCACGACTTCGATATTTGCGCGAGTAACACCAGAACACAAATTGAGAATTATACAGGCGTATAAAGCGCGCGGAGAAGTGGTGGCCATGACCGGAGATGGCGTGAATGACGCGCCGTCGCTCGTAGCGGCCGACCTCGGCGTGGCTATGGGTAGCATCGGCACTGAAGTGGCCAAGGAAGCCGCGGATATCGTGCTGTTGGATGATAATTTTGGGAGTATTGTATCGGCAGTGGAAGAAGGGCGGAGTATATATAAAACAATCAAGAAAGTGATTCTCTATCTTTTTTCCACCAGTCTCGGAGAAGTGCTTACTATCACCGGCGCATTGTTCCTCGGATATCCTCTACCACTTCTTGCGGCTCAAATCATCTGGCTCAACCTTGTGACCGACGGCTTTCTCGATGTTGCACTTGCCATGGAGCCGAAAGAACAAGGACTGCTTCGCGGTAATTTTGAAAGGCCTAAAAAATATCTTGTCGATAGACTAATGGCAAAGCGAATGATCCTCATGGCATTGCCGATGGCAATCGGAACGCTGTTTCTTTTCAAAGGCAACTATGAAGCCGATATCACTAAGGCGTGGACTATATCGCTTACACTTCTAGCGGCGTTTCAATGGTTTAATGCGTGGAACTGCCGATCCGAAGACAAATCTATTTTCCAGATGAATCCCTTTTCAAATAAATTTCTTGTAGGAGCGACAATCACAGTTATCATTCTCCAGATGTTTGCAGTGTATGCTCCGTTTATGCAAAAGTTTTTACGCACGACCGCCCTTGATCTTTCCGACTGGCTCTTGATCATACCAATTGCCGCCTCAATTATTATTGTCGAAGAAATAAGGAAATTTTTTTATCGCAGAAAAGCGCTAACATCCGTATGAAGAGAACCGACTTTGAACAACTAATCTATGAGGCCATTGCGGCTTTGCCAGAACAAGGAAGAAAAGCAATGGATAATGTTGCGTTTGTTGTTGAGAGGAAAGCGCGTCGCAAGAAAGTCAACGAAGTAGGCATTAAAGCAAGTGAAGTATTGCTAGGCCTCTACGAAGGCATTCCAAAGACAGAGCGTGGAGTAAACTATTTTGGCGTCTTGCCGGACAAAATTACCATTTTCCAAGAACCGATAGAGAAACTGGGCAACAGAGAGACCGAAAGGATTAAAAAACTTGTGCGTGAAGTTATATGGCATGAGGTTGGCCACCATCTAGGTTTTAATGAAAAAGAAATCCGCGCGCTGGAAATGAAAAAACACTGGAGAAATTCTTGAGATAATTAAAAAATGGTATACAATAAAATCATGGTTTATAAAATCCTCTTTGCAATTGCCTTCTTTCTTATTTTTACCAGCTTATGGGGCTTTTATATTTCTATTAGACCGCCAAAAATTCTTTCAACGATTACTCCCCAAGATTTAGGCCTTAATTATGAGGATGTATCTTTTACCACAGCGGATGGTATTAAACTGGCTGGCTGGTTTATCCCTTCTCAAACTGAAGAAAGTCCGACTTCCTTCAGTAAAACAATTATTCTTCTTCATGGCTATCCAGCCGACAAAGGCGATATTTTACCTGCCCTTTCTTTCCTAAGCCAAAAATATAATCTGCTTTTATTTGACTTTCGCTATCTTGGCCAAAGCCAAGGAAAGTACTCAACCGCCGGAGCAAAGGAAGTTTGGGACTTGAAGGCCGCGTTGCGGTTTCTCAAATCAAAAGGCGTGCAAGAAGTCGGCGTGTGGGGATTTTCAATGGGCGGAGCGGTTGCACTCATGGTCGCGAAAGACATGCCAGAAATAAAGGCCATTGTTTCCGAATCAAGTTATGCCTCGCTTGATCTAATGGCGCTAGAACTTTACCGCCTTCCTCTCTTGAAATATCCCCTCGCCTACTTGACTAGTCTTTGGGGTAAAGTATTTTTAGGTATTGATTTAAAAGAAACAACGCCGGCCGAGGCGGCAAAAAATATTTCTATTCCCGTCTTTATCATTCATTCCGTAAATGATATAGTCATTCCATTTTCGCATGCCTTACTTATTAAAGAAGCGTTTAAAAATAATCCCAAAGCGGAATTTTGGTTTGAGAAAAATCTTTTCCACGGTCAACTCAGCAGAGACTATGAAAAGAGAATTGGAAATTTCTTTAATAAAACTCTATAATCAAAGGTGTGAAATTTAAAATGAAACATTATGAAAAGTCGTAAAAACAATTTTTTACTCCAAGGTGTGGCAATCATTGTGTTGAGTATTATGGTCGCGGTCATTCTGGTAAAAACAGGTGTTTTTATAAACATACTGACTTCTTCTCGGGAATTGGGATGGCTCGTAAGTTTTATCGCTGGCATATTTTTTACCTCGGTGTTCACCACTGCTCCAGCAATTGTCACTCTTGGCGAGATAGCGCAGGCAGGCTCGGTTCTTTCCACCGCCTTTTTTGGCGCCATGGGAGCGGCAATAGGAGATCTAATTATCTTTCGATTTATGCGTGACAGATTTTCCGCGCATCTTATGGAGTTGATGCGGCATATCGGTGGAAGCAGACGATTGAAAGCGGTATTCAAATTAAAACTGTTTCAATGGTTCACTTTTCTTGTCGGGGGTTTTATTATCGCTTCTCCACTTCCCGACGAGCTCGGCATTAGTTTTTTTGCATTTTCGAAAATACGTTCATCGCTTTTTATCCCAATCTCTTTCACTTTTAATTTCTTTGGTATTTTGCTAATCGGATTGATTGCGAAATCTATTTTGTAATCTTCGCTATTAGCAGAAGAATTAGCAATATAAAACAAGTCTCGCCTGCCTACGATAGGCAAGCACAGGCAGGTGTGGTATTCTAGGGGTAGTCTTACAATTGATGTATACTTAAAAGAGTTATATGCATAATCAAAAACCACAATTTTATTTTTTACTAGCCATTCTTGCGGGAATTTGTGTTCTTACTTTTTTCATTTTCCGCCCTTTTCTTTATGCTCTTGTGTTGGCAGCAATTTTTGCGGTAGCGTTTCAGTCTATTTATCAAAAAATAATCATCTTAGTTCGCGGGTGGAAAGGACTGGCGGCTTTTATCACCATTCTCATTGCTGTTATCTTTATTTTTACTCCCCTGATATTTTTAGGAATACAAATCTTTCAAGAAGCCCAGCAACTGTATTTATTTCTTATAGATGGTAGTGGAAAAGATACTGTTTTAAATATATTTAATAGTTTAACAGAAAATCTCCAAAAATATTTTCCCAACGCGAAAGAATTTTCCTTAAATATTGACCAATATTTTAAACAAATATTAAGTTGGCTGATCCAGCATCTCGGCGCTGTTTTCTCCAGTTTCGCAAAAATAATGATTAGTTCTTTCCTGTTTCTTTTCGCTCTTTACTATCTGCTTAAAGACGGCCAAAAGCTTAAGAAAAAGATTATTGCCTTAAGCCCTTTGACGGATACTGATAATGAGATAATTTTCAAAAAACTGGAGTTGACAGTGAATTCGGTTATTAAAGGAAAGCTCATCATTTCATTGATTCAAGGGGTGCTAACCGCGGTGGGGTTTGCTGTTTTTGGAGTTCCAAATGCTGTGCTATGGGGCACTGTGGCAGCAATAGCCGCTCTCATCCCCGGTATCGGAACAGCGCTGGTATTGATCCCCGCAATTATATTTCTTTTCTTGCGTGGAGAGACTCCTTCCGCGCTTGGTCTTCTTGCATGGGGAATAGGAGCAGTGGGGCTTATTGATAATTTTTTGGGGCCAAAACTGGTTGGGCGCGGAATGCAGCTACATCCGCTCATAGTTTTTCTTTCTGTTCTTGGCGGTATGCTATTTTTTGGTCCCCTCGGCTTTATTCTCGGCCCAATTACCATAAGTCTACTTTTTACTCTTTTTTGATATTTATTTTTCTCTAAGAACACGTGAAGAATGATTTAATTTATGCTCAATGTTGTTATATCACAACTAGAGGTGGTAATAAGAGAATTTGGAGCAGTTGGTGTGCTCATTGCCGCTTTATTGGAAGAAATTATTGCTCCCATTCCCTCATCACTCGTGGCGATGTTCGCTGGTTTTTTCTTGGTGCCCACAGAGTATACTTGGCTACAGGCTATAGGCGCTTCATTTTTAGAAGTTGCTATTCCGATGAGTGTTGGTATTACTATAGGATCGTTGTTTTTTTACGCCGTTGCATATTTCGGAGGCAAGCCAATTATAATACGATATGGTAAATGGTTCGGCCTTAGTTGGGCGTTGATAGAAAAAACGGAGGAAAGATTTATCAAGGGACACAAAGACGAAATAATTTTATTTAGCTTACGAGCATTGCCTTTTGTACCAAGTGTGGCGATATCTGCATTTTGTGGTTTGGTTCGATATCCAATAAAAACTTTTATCATAATATCATTTGCAGGGAGTTCAGTGCGTTCGATGATTATGGCAATGATAGGTTGGCAGGTACGCGATGCATATGTAGCTTACGCCGAAATCATGAGTCAAATCGAAACTTTTGTTTTTGCTGCCATCATTATTGCACTTGTAGCATTTTTATTTTTACACTTGCGACAGAAGAGAATAAAATAAGGGGGCACATTCAACCTTCTAGCCGAACACCCGTCTTTTTAAAAAGTATGTTATACTGAAATATAGTTCAGAATTTTAATTATTATTTAATTTAATAAATTTTATGGACAACAATGTTTTTAGGCCTTTTGACCCAATAGTTACGGACAACAATGCGTTTGAGTTTTTTGATCCAATGGTTATAGTATTTGTTATATTTTTTATTATTATAATATCTATTAGACAAATAAATCAGTATGAGAGAGGAGTAAAATTTATGTTTGGGAAATTTCACAAGATTATGAATCCGGGCTGGCGTCTTGTTTTTCCAATAATACAATCCTATCAGAAAATAGACCTACGAACTAAAGCAGTCAATGTTCCTGATCAAAATGCAATTACTAAAGACAATGTCCCTGTTAATGTTAATGCAGTTATTTACTATAAAGTACTAGAGGCGGAGAAAGCAATTTTGGAAATTGAAAATTATCAATATGCTATTATGCAATACGCTCAAACAACAATGCGTAATGTAGTGGGCGAAGTGACCTTGGATGAATTACTGGCTAGCCGAGAACGGGTGGCCAATCGTATTGAGGAATTAGTCAAAGTTGTTTCAGCTTCTTGGGGCTTAAGTGTTTCCAGCGTGGAACTCAAAGATGTCCAACTTCCTGAAAACATGCAAAGAACTATTGCTAAACAAGCCGAAGCTGAAAGAGAGAAAAGAGCGGTGATTATTACTTCTGAAGGTGAGTTGGCAGCTTCAGGAAACATGGCTAAGGCTGCAGCAACATTATCTGCTGTGCCAGGTGCTTTGCATCTTAGAACCTTGCAATCCATTAACGACCTTTCATCTGATCAATCAAATACTGTCATCTTCACTCTTCCACTTGAAACCCTCCAAGCCTTTACAGGATTTATAAAGAAAAACGAACATTAAAATAAAAAAGTATGCGGAGTCTTTCGACATACATAGGGTAACCCTATGTAAAGTTTTGGTGTGGTGTATTGAGGATTTATTAAAATAAATAAAAATGTTATAATAATTTTATGAAAAACATTTTTATATATTCAGCTATCGCGTTTTTGGTCCTCATCGGTGTTATAGTCACTTTGAATTTTTGGATGCCCGGTTCAGGAGGGTTTAGGTACAATATGATGTCGGGTGGAGGAAACCATATGGGAGGTTCGGGTAATTACAACAAGAAATTGCCGAACAAAAGTCCCGCTGATCGCGTGCCTGTTACATACACAGAAAAAAATGGCGTAAAGGAGTTTGTGTTGACCGCTGAAGCGATGAATTGGGAATATGTCAAAGGAAAAACACTTGTGGCATGGGGATATAACGGCCAAATCCCCGGACCGGAAATTCGAGTTACCGAAGGAGACAAGGTAAGAATTGTGGTTACCAACAAACTTCCAAAGGCGACCACGGTGCATTGGCATGGCGTAGATGTTCCTAATGACCAAGACGGTGTCCCCGGCGTAACTCAAGAAACCATAAAGCCCGGCGAAACATATACTTATGAATTTACTGCCAAGCCCGCTGGTACGCGTTTTTATCACACCCACGGCGGAGCGGCTATGGTCGATGAAGCCGAACAACTGGATATGGGACTGTCCGGAGCATTTATAATTGAACCGAAAAATTACGCAGTGAATAAACCGGATAGAGAATATACTTTGATTTTGGACGAATGGGATACAAATGGAATGAGCAACATGATGGGCGGTACCAAGATGGGGTCGATGGCTAGCATGGCTTACAATGTGTTTACTCTCAACGGCAGAGCGTTCCCCGACAGCGAACCACTGAAAGTTAAAAAAGGTGAGCGCGTCCGCATCCGAATGATTAATGGTGGAACTTCAACCATTCACCCAATGCACCTTCACGGCCATCAGTTTAAGGTTGTGGCTGTTGATGGCAACCCCGTACCTCTCGCCGCCCAGCTCACGCGCAATACACAGCCGATACACCCTGGCGAAACATATGACATTGAATTTATCGCCAACAATCCCGGGACATGGCTTTTCCACTGCCATGAACTCCATCATGCTGATGGTGGCATGATGGTGACGGTGGTGTATGAATAAAAAATAATAATGCTCCAAACAAACTTAAAAAAGAAACTTATTCTGTTTGCTATTATTATCGCAGTAACTTTGATTTTTTGGAGCTCAAGCATGCTTCAAGATGAGTATTGGCAATTAGTTAGTTTTTTTGAAAATTATACTACAACCAGGCCGATTCTAAGCATATTCGTTTTTCTCATCTCAACTATTCTTTCTGTAATGTTTTTATTTTTCTCCAGTGTCTGGTTGGTGCCAATCGCAGTTTCGGTTTGGGGTAGCTTAGCGACAGTATTACTATTGCTCGTTGGCTGGCTAGTGGGAGCAATCTTTTCTTACATCTTAGGCCGTTACGCTGGCTTTCCAGTTTTAAAATATTTTGTTCCACTTCGAAAACTTGATTATTACTGCAATCTTTTCTCGAAAAATTCCTCTTTTCTCCTGCTTTTTTTATGGCGTTTTACTGTGCCTTCAGAAATCCCAGGTTATGTTCTAGGTATATTTCGTCTTAATTTTTTAAAGTATTTAGTGATCACTGTTTTAGCCGAGATTCCTTATGCTTTTGTGACGGTTTACGCCATTGGGGCGATTTTAAACCGAGACCCAATTGTTTTAAGCTTAGTCATTTTTGTTTGGTTATCGGCTACGATGCTTATGTTTAGATTGTTTTACAAAAAATTTTATATCAGTAAAATAGAATTATGAATTATATTAAATTTTTAAAGATTGCTCTAAGAGACTATTGGTTGGTAGCAGCATTAATGCCGTCATCAAAATATGTTGTTCGCAAAATTTTAAGTCAATTTAAGCCCGAATATCGGATGGTTGTTGAATATGGAGCTGGTGAGGGGGTAATCACTAGGGAAATCCTGAAAATATTGCTGGCAAATGGAAAAATAATTGCCATTGAACTTAATCCTGATTTGTTGACCGAGCTAGAGAAAATTCGCGACCCGCGACTTGAAATTTGGCATGGGGATGTTTTAGAATTAAGCGCGTTATTACCAAAGTCAGATATTATTATCTCTGGAATTCCTTTCTCTCTGATTGATCACGAAAAAAAGGAAAAAATCATGCGTCAAACAGTTAATGCTCTTAATGAAGGCGGACTTTTTATTGCTTACCAGAATAGTCCAATTCTTCTAAAAAATCTAAAGAAGTTTTTTTCTGAAACAAAGTGGCTCTTTGAACCGAGAAATTTCCTGCCCTACTTCATTTTAATCAGTAAAAAATAATGTTTTACTTATCCAATTGGATAATATTTATGAACAAAAATTACTGTTCGGGCCTTATGAAGGTATTCCAAAAACAAATCAGTGAAATAGATTATGAATAAAAAAATATTAAAACCAATTATTTTTTTTACGATGATAGCAGTCGCTGGAGCATCATTGTATGTTTTCCGTGAGCAAATTTTTCGCCAATTTTATAAACCTATCCCGACTTTGCTTCAAGAAGGAATAAAAAAAGGAAAAGACATTGAAATTATTGCCGAAAATCTTAAAATTCCGTGGGAAATCGCTTTTTTGCCGGATGGCGATTTACTGGTTACCGAGCGTCCCGGAATGTTAAAAAGGATTGGTAAAGAAATGCGCGCGTATACCATTGAAGGTGTTCTACATATCGGCGAGGGCGGACTTTTAGGAATGACGCTCCATCCGCGATTTTCAGAGAATCAATGGATTTATCTTTATTTCACCACAAAAAGCGAAAACGGTTTAATAAATAGAGTTGAACGCTATCGTCTTAAAAAAGATTTTCTTTTAGAAAAAACAATAATTATTGATAATATACCCGGCGCGGCAAATCACGACGGAGGAAGAATCGCTTTCGGTCCAGATGGTTATCTTTATGTCACTACTGGAGATGCTGGAAGTCCAAATCTTGCTCAAAATATTAATTCTCTAGCCGGAAAAATTTTACGCTTAAAAGACGATGGTTCAATTCCACACGACAATCCATTTGGAAATGCGACATGGACTTATGGTCACAGAAATTCACAAGGGCTTGCATGGGACGACAAAGGAAGACTTTGGGCGACAGAACACGGGCGGTCTGGTATTCTCTCGGGTCTTGATGAATTAAATCTCATTGAAAAAGGCAAGAACTATGGCTGGCCGACAATAGAAGGGGATGAGACAAAAGCAAACATGGAAAGTCCTGTGGCGCAGTCTGGACATGATGAGACTTGGGCTCCCGCAGGCATCGCCTTTTGGGACAACTCTCTTTTCTTCGGTGGCCTTCGGGGAGAATCTCTCTACGAAGCGAAAATTCTTGATGGAAATAAAGTTTCTCTTAATGTCCATTTTCGGCAAGAATTCGGACGCATCCGCGCGGTTGTTTTAGGTCTTGACGGTTATCTTTACATAGCCACTTCAAATACCGACGGCCGAGGCGATCCGCGCTCGGGAGACGACAAAATCATCCGTATTAACCCAGAAATTTTCTTTACAATAAAAGATTCCTGACACCCTTCCTCACACCTTTCTTCCCTTTCCTTCTACTTCAACAATTCTTTTCCTTTTGGGATTATTTGTGATAAAATTACAAAGGTCGAATAGGAATATTGTTAAAAATTAAGTTTTTACATTTATGAACAACACAAAACTTATTCAATGGGTCTTGCGAATAGCAGTGTTCGGTTCATTTCTTGGGCATGGAATGTTTGCTCTGCAAGGTAAAGAAAAATGGGTGCAGTGGATGATGAAATTTGGAGAAAACTTTGGTGGCTTTGATATAGCAACAGCCACTCAACTTCTTTTTTGTGGTTGGCGTAATGGATTTAATTGTTGCATTTATTGTTTTAGTAAAGCCAATCCGTGCAGTAATTTTATGGGCTGTAATCTGGGGTTTCTGGACTGCTTTAATGCGTTGGCTTCCGCTTGTCGGCGATCCTGTCTGGGATTTCGTGGAACGCTGGCCAAACTGGGGTGCACCGCTTGCCCTACTTCTTCTTATTGGCTGGCCTAAAAGTTGGCGAGAATGGTTGAAATAAAAAGCTTTTAATATGAAAAAAACTTCATTCCATATTTTAAGAGTCGGGCTGGCCATAACTTTTATCTGGATTGGTATTCTTATTATTAAAAACCCGGAGGCATGGGGAGGGTATCTAGAGCCGTGGGTCGTGGGATTATTACCTATACCTATTGTGCAGGCGATGATTGGGACGGCGTTTTTAGATATTGTAATTGGCGTTCTACTCCTATTTAATTCGTTCGTATGGTTAGCAGCTTTGGTGGGTGCAATCCACATAATTATTGTTCTTACTGTCAGTGGCATTACGGACATCACGGTACGAGACATCGGCATTTTAGCGGCAGCGGTGGCACTCACGGTCGATTCTTTACCAAAAACTATTACTGATAAAATTATGTATTGGCAAAATAAAAAAACGGAATATAATCAAGGCCAATCGCCGTAAATAAATTATTTTTTTGTCGTTATTTTTAATTTAGAAGAACAAAACAATATGAACAAAACAATTATCGCCATTATCGTTGTAGCCATTATCGCTTTAGGCGGTTACTTCTTACTAAGAAGTCCACAATCGCCTACATCAAGTTCAAATATCGCGCCACAACAACCTCCGTCTCAAGAATCTTCTCAAACATCGTCTGTGCCAACCACTGAAGCACCGGTTTCGCCAGCGCCAGTCACACAGCAAGCACCATCAGCCGATCAAAATGTCGTTACCTATGCTGATTCAGGATATTCACCAAGCACGCTTCGTGTAAAAGTTGGCACAACAGTTACCTTCAAAAATTCGAGTTCACAATCAATGTGGACGGCTTCGGGAGTTCATCCGACGCATACGACCTACCCTACAACCGGCGGGTGTCTCGGCAGTACCTTTGACGCTTGCAAGGGAGTCCAGCTCGGCTCCTCGTGGTCATTTAAGTTTGACATCGCCGGCTCTTGGAAATATCACAACCACTTAAACCCTAGCACTACAGGAACGATTGTTGTTGAGTAATTCATAAAATATGCTCATGGACACATTTCTTCACATTCTTATAATTTTGGCCGCTCTTGGGGGATTCTCCCTAGCTTTTTATATTTGGCATAAAAAGCAGGTGCGCGAGAAAATGGTTTGCCCGCTTAATTCCGATTGCGACGCGGTTATTTACAGTAAGTATGCGAAATTTTTCGGCGTTCCTATTGAGCTCATTGGCCTTCTCTACTACAGCATCGTTGCCATAAGCTATGCTGTATTTCTTGTTTTTCCCTCTCTCTCCTCGCCTTTATTTGTTTTTGGTATTCTTGTCATCACCACCACGGCCTTTATTTTCTCACTCTATCTCACTTTCATCCAAGCGTTTAATCTCAGACAATGGTGTACTTGGTGTTTGATGTCAGCGGGGCTATGCATTGTTATTTTTGTTTCTGCCATAATCGTCTCACAGTTCGGTTTTATGTCACTTTTAATCTAATATATATATGGATAAAAATAATAAAAAAATAAGCATTGGTATTTTCCTTATTGTGATGGTCGTAGTAGGTATGTATTTTATATTGCAGCCCAAAAAAGAAAGTGATAAGGGGAACTCTGTGTCTCAAAACTTGACTCTCATTAATTCTATTAGTCATGGTCACGGCTTGGCGGTAGATGTCGAAGACGCAAATAAAGTCTATATTGCCACTCACCATGGACTACTTACGCTTATCAACGAAAAAGATTTATATCAAATAGGTAAAAGCAAAGACGACCTGATGGGATTTTCAGCTCATCCCACTGACCCAAAAGTTTTCTTTAGCAGTGGTCACCCCGCTCGTGGCGGTAATCTCGGTCTTCAGAAATCAGAAGACGGCGGAATTACTTGGAAAAAGATATCAGATGGATTAGACGGGCCGGTTGATTTTCACACTATGGCAGTAAGTCCTGTAAATCCAGATATCATCTATGGCTGGTATCAAGGAAATTTGCAAAGAACTATTGACGGAGGCAAAACATGGGAAAAATTTCCCACCAGTTTTCCAATTATGCAATTATCCGCTGACACCAAAGATGAAAGTGTAATGTACGCTGCTACTCCGCAAGGGCTTCAAAAGAGCATTGATAAAGGGCAAACATGGCAACTCTTATTCGATGGATTTGTTTCCACAGTAGCAATCAATCCAAAAACCCAGAGCATCTTGTCGTTCTCACAAAAGTTTGGGTTGGCTCAAAGCAATGATGGCGGTAAAACTTGGGAGAGAATAGCTCAAAGTTTCGATGGAGAAACACCCCTCTTTATTTCATTCTATCGGCAGAATCCAGGAATGGTGTATTTGCTGACAGAAAAAAATAGTCTTTATAAAAGCACTAATGGCGGTAATAACTGGAATAAAATACTTTAAACAGATGAAAATATTAGGGTTTAAATTAAAACTTTCTGAAGTCTTTTTCTTGCTCTCGGGCTTGGCGATGCTCATTTCTCTTCCGTGGATCAGCGGTTCTGGCTTTAATCTGTGGCTTTTTGCAAAGTTTGCTTATTTTACAGGTATCGTATTTTTCATAGCTGATGTAATTTACAATAATAAACATCAATAATAAACATGGAACTTAATTTACCAGATTTTATCAGATTGTTAATCCAACTTTGCTTGGCCGTAGCAGGTGCAAGTGCTTTTTGGGGCTTCGTTTTGACCCGAAGAGCAAAAAATGACCCTGATCATAAAAGCGAATACGAGAAAATTATTGAGCTTGTGGGCAAGATTTCCGCTTTCTCGTCTGTCCTGTTTTTGCTATTTTGGTTTCTGGCCTCAAATTTTATCTTTCCAGCTGTAAGCTTGGCTCACGAAGGTATAAAGATTGCTCCGACAAACGAATATATCCGCGCTGGTTTTTTGGCCAGCACTTTTTTTGTTTTTTTGTTTTCCATTCTAGTTTTGATTAGCATAAAGTATCTATTTTTTAATAAAGCCAGATTCCAGAAGTTAGCTCCAAAGTTTTTCCTTATTCAATTTTTACTTGTTGCCATAATTATTTCACTTCAAGTCTTAAAGCCCTCTTTTGACAAAGAACAACTTTTCTTTATTTTTCATAATTTTCATTCAATTTTTACCCTAGCCATCGTAGTCTTGATTGATATTCTTTATTTGACCACTTTCAAAAATAATTCCCTCAAACCGATTGTTTATAATTTATTTCCTTGGATGAGTATCGGCATTTGGATTGGTCTGGGGCTTGATTTCGCCAGCGTCTTTTTAATTTTGCCGGGAGCTCTTGTTTTAAACTCCCAGTTCTTCCTTTCGCAGACAGTCGTGGCCATTATAATTCTCAATGGGACTTTACTATCAAGCAGGGTAAATGATTATTTGATTGACAGTCTGAAGCCAGTTGAAACTAGAAAATTCAAAACCTCATTCGAGCAAGTATTTCATTGGTCTGGTTCAATTTCCATTGTTTCTTGGCTGACTATATATTCTGTTGATTTTTTCAAGTTCAATGCAAGTTTCCCAGTCTTATTTTTTAGCTATATCGCATTTATATTTTTAGCCAGAGCCGTTTATGAAGTTATTAATCGTAAATTTTTAAAATTAGAACCACTATCAGAACCACTTGGACTGAACTAAAAATGATGTTAAATTATAAAAATATAGGTGGAATAGGTGTCAGATACCGTTTTTCGGGCTACCTCACCTCAAAGAATGCGAATTTCGCTACAATTACAAACATGATATACTGAAGATATTAGAGAAGTCATTAACAGTTTGCTAGTCTAGAGTCCATAACCATTATGATTTTCAAATTTTTTGATAAGCTGGAAGATAAAATTCGAAAGCGACTTAGTCGCCAACCTATAATTTATGCGCTAATCGGCAGTATTGGTATTATTTTGATTTGGCGAGGGATTTGGTTGGTCGCAGACGATTTGAATATACCCGGGTGGCTTTCAGCGCTCTCTGGTATAGCCATTACCATGATCACAGGACTTTTTGTTTCGTTTTTTATTGGTGACAGAATTATCATTTCGGGCATCAAAGAAGAAAAAAGAATTGATGAAAAAACGGAGGAAGAAATAAAAAAAGAGGGGGTAGTTTTAGCAGAAATTTATAGAGATGTTAAAGAAATAAAAAAACAACTTGCCGAGGATGAAAAAGATACTTCGCTTAAATAGTAAATAATTTTATATATATGCAACCACAAACATTTGTTTTCATAGGACGCTCTGGATGCGGTAAGGGAACGCAAGTTGAACTTTTAAAAAAAGTTTTGGCAGAGAAAGATCCTAGCGGGGAGATGCTACACCTTGAAACTGGTTTGAAATTTCGTGAATTTATCGAGGGTGATGGTTACTCAAATAAACTTTCTCACGAGATTGCAATCTCTGGAAATAGACAGCCAGATTTTCTTGCCATCAGGTTTTGGTCAGATTTTCTTGTAGATTCTTTCAAGGGTAATGAACATGTTATCTGCGACGGTATTTGCCGTTCACTTCTAGAAGCCCAGTCTTTTACAACGGCTATGAAGTTTTATAATAGAAAACCAATTGTTGTATATATTAATGTATCAAGAGCCTGGTCAAAAGAGAGACTTTTTGCTCGTGCTAGAGCGGATGACGATAATAAGGGTATAGACAAAAGACTTGATTGGTTTGACAAAGACACCTCTCATGCAATAAAGTACTTCAATATGAACAACCAGTACACCCTACTCGACATAAATGGCGAACAGACTATTGAAGAGGTTCATAAAGAGGTGATGGAAAAATTAGGATGGGTATAATTAAACTTCTTTTTCCTCAAACTTTTTTGGAGTACGGATATTTTTCTGGTGAAAAATTCCTCAAGTCTTGGCTACCCGCCTTGCGAAGCCTCCAAAAAAATTTGAGTAAACAAAGTTTAATTTAATAAATTTATGATATCAATTAAAACTCCGGAAGAAATTGCAATAATGAAAGAAGGCGGTCGTCGTCATTCCTTTATTCTATCTGAAATAGCAAAGCGAGTTGTCCCTGGAGTATCTACTCAGGATTTAGAAGATTATGCGCGGGAGCTCATAGAAGAAGGTGGAGACAAAGCTTCATTTCTTAATTACAAACCAAAAGGGGTGAGAATAGCATACCCAGCGGCACTTTGTGTTTCTATAAACAGTGCAATTGTTCATGGTATCCCAAATGAAAATCCAGTCATTCTCAAAGAAGGAGATATTGTTTCTTTAGACCTTGGTTTGACTCATCAAGGTTTGATTACGGATAGTGCTATTACAGTCGGCGTTGGGGAGATTGCCGAAGAAGATAGAAAACTGATGGAGCACTGCAGAGAAGCACTTTATCTTGGAATAAAGGCTGCTCGTGGAGGAGGACATATAGGGGATATTGGCTTTGCTATTGAGTCATTTGCTCGACCGCTAGGGTATGGACTAGCCGAAGGCCTAGCTGGACACGGTGTGGGGTAC
The DNA here is from genome assembly GCA_039740895.1 of Parcubacteria group bacterium. GTDB lineage: Bacteria > Patescibacteriota > Minisyncoccia > Phycocordibacterales > DATDWN01 > JBCLGS01. The sequence goes on along the minus strand of JBCLGS010000007.1, from coordinate 4,333 downwards.
AAGGTTCACGAAGAACCATTTGTGCCAAATGAGGGCCGTAGAGGGGCGGGGGTGGCACTTCGCCCTGGTATGGTTATTGCTCTTGAGCCAATGCTTACGCGTGGCTCAGGACGCACTATATTGGCCAAAGATGGCTATACATACAAAACGGCAGATGGCTCCAATGCGGCCCATTTTGAGCATACTATTGCTATCACAGACGGTGAGCCAATCATTTTGACGAAGTAGAACTTTTTCAGATAGATGCAGTTCTAAAATTAAAATATCTCTTGTTTAAAACCTAATTTTGTATTATATTGTTTATATTGTCGGCGTAGCTCAGGTAGTTAGAGCACATCACTCATAAAGATGAGGTCCCAGGTGCAAATCCTGGCGTCGACACACTTAATGCAACACTTTGAAATTATACAAATTTATGTATAATAGACTGGGTAAATCTAATTTGTTCCTGCAAAGGAAAATGGATGTATTCGAAAGGTATAAGAAAATGCGGCTGTAGTTCAACGGTAGAATACGCCCCTGTCACGGGCGAGGTCGTGGGGTCAGCACCCATCAGCCGCGCAAACAAAAAAGCCCTTTGGGGCTTTTTTGCTGTGCGACTGAGGAAGTGGTCTGCACCACTTCCGTATGGGTGCTGACGGGCGGAGCTATGTTTTGATAGCAATCAAAACGGGCGAGCCAGGGTCGTGAAAAATTTTCTGCAGAAAATTTATTCCTGACCAGACACCCATCAGCCGCGCAAACAAAAAAGCCATTTGGGGCTTTTTTGCTGTGCGACGGAGGAACTGTGGTATGATTTTGGTATGAAAATAAAATCTCAATTTACTAACACAGATGGAGTAATTGCATATGCAACATACGAAGATGCCGATTCTTTTGGTCACCTCGTGGGTAAAAATGTAACCCAAATATACGGAGTCTGTTTTGTTGGTGACAAGATTGTCATAGTTTATAGTACTAAACATAACCACTGGACTTTGGTAGGAGGAACTATTGAAATAGGCGAATCATACGAAGAATGTTTGAAGAGAGAAATCAAGGAAGAAACAAATATGAAAGTTAATTCTTTTCTTCCTGTTGGATATCAAGAAGTAGTGACGGTAGATAAAACGATTTATCAATTACGCTATGCTTGTACAGTTGAGCCGTATGGTGACTTTGTTTCTGACCCAGATGGAAGTGTAACTGAAATAAAACTAATAGAAGTGAAAGACTACAAACAGTATTTTGATTGGGGAGATATAGGAGAAAGAATAATAAAGCGAGCTTTAGAATTGAAGAGTAGACTAAATTAATTAATATGCAAATAAAATCACAATTAACAAACGGTTTAGGTCAGGTTTTGGACATTGTTTATTATGAGGGGTTAGATCCAACACAAGATTTGGAAGGTAAAATTTTTCAAGGAGTTCATGCTTTTTGTTTTTATGGAGATAAATTAGTTATAGTTTACGCTGATAAAAAAGGATATTGGACTCCGCCGGGCGGTGGTATAGAGCCAGGAGAGACTTATGAAGAAGCAGTTGTAAGAGAAGTTAAAGAAGAAACAAATATGAAAGTCTTGTGTCAACAACTTATTGGTTTTCAAGATATTTATGAGCCGGATAGAATAGTCAGACAAACTAGGTCTTTTTGTACAGTAGAACCATATGGAGATTTTATATCGGATCCAGACGGCGATATTACCGAGATTAAACTGATTGACCCAGAAGATTACAAAAAGTATTTTGATTGGTTAAAAATCGGAGAAAGAATAATAGAAAGAGCATTAGAATTAAAAAGTAAACTGTTTCATTTCGCAAAGTGAGAAAATAACTCGTCACAGAAAACTGTGAGTATTTGTACCACTCATCACAGCTTCAAATAACAATTATTCCAATTCTGACCAAATGGCAAGTGTCTTAATGTCTATCTCAGCAGTTTTAAAGAATATGCTCAAATTATTAAGATAGAATTCCTTTTCTATATCTTTTTTGTTTTGCTATGATATACTGTATCCATGAAGATGAGAAGGATTTACTTATTGGTATTTATAGCACTCCTGTTTTTAGGAGGATCACTTGTCACGCATGCGCAGTTTAGCGATGAAGATGAATTTCAGGTGAACCTTGAACACCTCCGTTCTCTTACTGAAAATATTTTTGATTTAAATCAGCAATTTGGCAAGGCCTCGGTTTCTGGTCGCGCTGTTCTTTCTAAAAACATTAGCGATAAAATTAGTAAGCGACATGAACAAATGCTTGAACTGGCAGAGGACAACCCCGAGGAATTTTTAAAGAATGTTATATCAAGGAGCAAGCGTAATTCTCTTCCCGCCAATGTTCGCTCCGAGGTGGAGTCGTATGTAACAATTTCATCTAAACTTGATGTCTACCATTTAGATGACTTTGAAAATAAAGAATCTTCTTATCAATACTTTTTGCATAAACAAGATAAAAGAATTGATTTTTATCCTACAGACGACATAGAAATAGAGCCGGGTTCCACAGTCAAAGTTTCGGGTTATCAGTTGGCTAATGTAATGGTAGCAAACGCTGATCGCAATCTAATTGTCATAAATAGTCCACCACCCCTGGAAGCATTGGGAGACCAGAAAACACTCGTTTTGCTTTTTAATCTAGCCGATTCTCCGCCACCGCCATTTTCCAACGAACAAGCGAAGAATTTTATTTTCGGCGAAGCTAATAATTTTTTTAAAGAGACTTCCTATGGTAAGACTTCCTTGAGCGGAACCGTGCAGGGCTGGTTCACCATACCACAAAATGGATACAATGGTGGTAAGTGTAGAGATCTCGACGAGGAGTTCGGTTTCGCTTTAGAAGAAAAATTATTTAGTGATGCCCTTTCCAGATTCCCGATTAGTTTAAGAGGATTCGATAGAATAGTTACTGTGGTTAACCATCCTTGTATGGTGGCAGGATGGGGGACTGTCGGTAAAATTAATGTAATGGTTAAGGGGTCTCAGTATAATGTATCTCATGCATTTGTTGGGGTAAATTCCTACTCTATCAAAGACCCTCAAAATATGGGGTTCCCATGGAATTATTTTGAGTATGTATTCTCACATGAGATAGGGCATAATCTCGGTGTTATGCATGCCAATTCTTGGCAATGCGAGTCTGGAGCTATATTGTATGGAAATTGTAAGCATAATGAATATGGGAATCCTTTTGATGTTATGGGGTATGGACAATACAGCTTGCATTTCAATGCTTTTTATAAAGAAGAACTAGGTTGGCTTTCAGAACGAGATAATACTATTTTAAAGATAGAAAAGTCGGGAGAGTATACTTTATTCCCACTAGGAAATAAGAGTTCTGGCCAACGCGCTGCCAAAATTTCCATAGGCAGTGAAACTCCTTATTATCTGGAATACCGCAGAGGTTTGGGATTTGATTCAAAATTAAACAACACCGGTGATTCCTCTGGGCTCCCCAATCTCACATCTAATCAAGAGGGATTATTTATCAACTGGATTCCTAAAGATGCGAACAATCCAAGATTGTTGGATATGACCCCGGAATACCAATGGCACAATGATTATTCAAATGTAACCTTGAACGGAGGAGACCTTATGCCATTAGGTAGAACAACCTTTGAAGATAAAGGAAGGGGAATTGTAATTGGTCCAATAATTAGACAAGATAGTTCGGCTATTACTTTTAAAGTAAGTTTTCAACCAATCCAGTGCGTGCGATCTATCCCTTTTATTTTTGATCCTTCATTCTCTGAAAATGTTGAGATCGGATTAGCTTCTTATTTTAGTTTTGATATTATCAATAACGATAGCATCAGTTGTGGAGCTTCCAATTTTGATATTAAACTTGATCTTCCTAAGGGATGGACCAGTATAGCCTATAGCGGAGAGAGAAATAATCAAAATAAAAATACTTTAATTAAGCCTAATTCTAGGGAATCTTTTTCTTACATTATTACCGTTCCCAAGAACGAAGCGCCGGGAGAGTATTCTTATAAGGCAACTGTGACTAATAAAGTATCGGGACTGGTAAAAATTTTTACTACTGATAAATTTCAGGTAGCGCATCCTCCTTCAATAAAAAGCATCAATCCCAATTCTGGCACCATCGGGTCGGAAGTAACTATTACCGGCGCTAATTTCTCAAAAAACAATATAGTTTTCTTTACAAGAGAAGGACCAACAACAACAACTGGTTTTCTAAGTGTTTCTACTGTGAACGCATCTACTTTGCATTTAGTTATTCCTGAAACATTCAGGAATTGTCCTATCTGTCCGCCTAATCTTCCTGAAAAAGGAAAACTTATCCCAGGCATATATAATATTTCGGTTTATAATGAATTTGGCTTTGATCAA